>JAEYZO010000463.1 GCA_023428035.1 Pseudomonadota bacterium
GAGCTGCGCGTGCCCGAACAACTCCCACCCCGCCGAGGAATCTGAAGGGAAATCTCTCATCGCGCTTGAGTTTCTCCTGCACACGGAGCTCTGGCGAGATGAGGTCAATCCTGAGCGTCACCGGAGGAGGGGAGTCCCAATGACGTCGCCGAACGCGCCCCACGAAGTGAAAGCGCCACTCCCCTCCTCCGGTGACGGAGGAGGGGCGGGGGGTGGAGGCTCGCAGCCACGACATCTCGGAGCGGCAACACTGCCCCGCAGTCAGCCTCAATACCCCCGCTTCTTCACCACCTCGCGGTGCGCGTCGAGGGCCTTCCGCTGCCGCGCGAGGTCCTTCTCCCAGCCCGCGATCGCGACGCTCTCCCCCGCGAGCGGGTCGTACACCTCGGGCTCCGCGGGCTTGTTGTTGAACAGCGTGCCCCCCGCGAACAGCACCCGGCCGTCGCCCAGCTCGAACATCTTCGGGTTCACCTGCCCCAGCGCCAGCGCGCCCGACTCCTTCACCTCCAGGGTGACCGGGTCGACCCGCACCACCACGCCGTCCCTCCACCGCGGAGCGATCACCGACCCGTCTCGCAATTGCGCCGTCTCGCTCGACCCGTCGATCGACTTCTCCGTGGAGCGCTTCGTCCACGCGCCGCCCTCCCACACCCAGAGCGCGCACTCGAGGTCGGCGAGCAGCACGCGACCGCCCGACACCCCGTAGAAGAACCACCGCCGGGTGTACCGCGTCGGGAGCTCGGGACCCGCGCTGAAGCTCCACCCGCGCGGGTCGATCACCACCGTGCGCGCGACGGTGCCCGAGGCGTTGCGCTCCCACACCTCGCCCGCGCCGAGCCAGAGCCTCCCGTCGGGGAGGGTCACCGTGGAGTCCCACGATCGCGCCTCGCCGAGCTGCCCCACGCGCTCGAAACGACCGTCGGTGACCCTCCACGCCGAGCCGTCGGCGCCGAAGACGAGGTGCGACCCGTCGGAGAGGCGCGTCGGCGCGATGGCCCCAGGGGCGCGCGGGCCTTCACCCTCCATCGGGTCACCCCAGCGACCGTCGGACCACACCCGGCGGTGACCGATGGAGATCGCGCGGCCACCCGACATCGGGAGCATCGGCCCCATCGGGACGCCCGCCGGCTCGTGCGCCCTGAACGAAGACGTCTCCGGGTCGAAGGTGAAGGTCCCACCCTGGGTGATGGGCTCGCCGTAGGTCTTGCCGAAGTCCTCCCCGGTGGTGACCAGCACGCGGCCGTCGTCGAGGACGCAGCCCCAGAGGTCCCGCGAGAAGGGCCGCGGCCCCTTCGCTCTCTTTGTGCTCGCCGCCATGGGCGCACGGTGCACCAGGGCGCTCGCGGAGGGCAACGCTGAGCCCTCGTCACCGCGCTCCGACTCTGCCACCCTCGGCGCCCGATGAGACCCGCCGCGTGGATCCCCTTCGCGTACTTCGTCGTCGGTTGCGCCGCCTCGCAGACGCGCGCCACGCAGCCCGAGCCTCCCGCGCCGCCGCCGCCGCCGAGCGTGGTCGCCGAGGCCCCGCCGCCCAACACCCGCGAGGTGAGCGGCCCGGGGTGGACGGCGCGCGTCCCCAACGACTGGACCGAGTCACAAGGCGAGAGCGGCACGACGCAGTGGCAGGGCGTGATCCGCGAGGACCGCGCCGAGCGCAGGGTGCTCTCGGTGGTGCCGCTGCGCGCGCCGGAGCCCTTCGAGCAGATCGTCGCCGAGGTGCCCGCGGCCTACCGCGCCCGCGGGAGCACCGCCGAGGAGCCGCGGATCTTCGACCACCGAGGCCGTCGCGCCGCCGAGGTGCTGGTGAACCAGCCAGCGCAGGCGCAGCGGTTCCCGATGTACATGGCCATCCTCGTCGAGGGCCGGCGCGGGCTCGTCGTGAGCTGCGGCGGCGAGCCCGGCGACGACATCGAGGGCCTGTGCCACCGCGTGATCGACAGCGCGTGGTTCGGCGCGGGCGACGCGCGACCCCGCGCGGCGGCGCCCGAGGGGATGAGCTGGGTAGGCACCGCGGGGCGCTACGTGCAGGCGCCCGCGGGCTGGCAGCCGCTGGCCGCGCACAGCGACGAGGGACGTCCGAGCGTCGGGGTCGCCGACGCGGGGGAGCACCACGCGATCGTGCTGCCCCTCCTCGACGACCTCGCGGGCCCCGCGGCGCCGGCCATCGAGGGCGGCCGCCGCGGCTTCGAGCAGGACGCGGCCAACACCATCGTCCACACGCGGCCGATCCGCGCGGGGCGGCGCACAGGGCTCTTCATCGAGGGCACGCGCTCGGAGCCCACGCGCGCCGCGACCACGCTCTTCCAGTGGATCGTCCCCGCGGGCCCCGGCGAGGTCTTCACGGTGAACGTCGCCGGCCCCACCGACGACGTCGCCGCGAACCAGGGGATCTACCGCGCCGTGCTCGAGAGCTTCACCCCGACGCGGTAGCGCTACGGCCCGAGGCTCACCCCGCGGTACGACGTGAACGACGGCGCCGTCGCGATCAGCGTCACGACCCCGTCGAGCGCGGCGCTCACGTCGACGCGCACCAGCGACGCGCGCCCCTCCGCCGTCGCGGCGTAGAAGACGTAGCCCGCGCCGTCGACGCGCCCCGCGAGACCGCGGAGCCCCGTGGTGAGGCCGGTCACCTGCCCGAGCACCGACCACGTGCCCCCGACGCGCCTCCACGCGTAGAGCCCTCCGCCCGAGAGGGGCGCGCGGTCGTCGGCGAAGAAGGCGATGTCGGCGGCGCGGTCTCCGTCCCGGTCGAAGACCACGACGTTGTACGGCGAGAGGGAGTTGTTCGCGGGGAAGCCAGGCTCGATCGCCACCGCGGTCGAGACCGTGCGCGGGAGCACGCCGGTCGCGTAGAGCCCCGAGGCGTCGGGGTTCGAGCCCGTGGCGTAGAGCCGATCGCCGAAGACCACCAGCGAGCGCAGCACGATGGAGTTGGTGGCGGTCCAGGTCGTCCCGCCGCCGAACATGGTGTAGCCGACGAAGCCTGAGCCGCCGGAGGAGTGCACCGTCCAGAACGACGAGCCGTCGAAGCTCGCCGCGACGCGCACGCCGGCGGTCCCGGCGGCGGTGCCGAGCACGGTGCGGGTGTCGACGTTGCCCGAGGCGTCGACGCGGGCCACCACGCGCGAACCGACGGAGCTCGACACGGCGGGCGTCCCCGGCGCGGCGCCGTAGCCCGCGAAGGAGAGGTAGCGTCCGTCGAGGGAGCGGGAGAGCGTCCCCTCGGCGGTGGCGACGCCCGAGAGGGTGATGGGCTGGTTCGCGCCCGACACCGCGGTGGGCAGCGCGATGGGCGCGCGCGACGCGACCCCCGTGGCGCCGTCGTAGACCTCCAGCGCGAGGGGGTAGGCCGCGCCCGAGAGCGAGGTCACGCCGTCGCCCACGCGCAGCACCCACACGCGGTCCGGCGCGGGAGGCCCCGCGTCGACGCCCGCGTCGACGGGGGGCGGGCACGAGAGCGCGGAGACGTCTCCGCTCGACCACGCGACGATCTGCGTGGTGAGGTCGTAGCGCCAGAGGGGAGCGGTGACCGTGAGGCGGCAACCCTCGCGGAGCCCGAGGGAGGTCTGCAGGTCGGCGCGCACGCGCAGCCGCAGGGCCATGGTGGTACCGACCGAGGGCGTGGAGACGGGGGCCTGCACGAAGCCGATGCCGGCGTAGGCGAACTCGCCGGTGACGGTGAGGTCCGTCGCGCCGAGCTCGTGCTCGTAGTTCGTGACGTTGGTGGTGAGGTCCGCCGCGGTGTTGAAGCTCTGGATGAGCCCTCCGCGAGGGACGCCCGTGGCCGTGCGGCTGTAGCCCGTGATGGTCTGCGCCCAGGGGCCGAGCTCCCGGATGGGAGCGCCCACGCGGGTGACGCGGAAGCGCACGCGGTCGCCGGGCGTGGGCGCGGGGGAGAGGGTGGCCGGGTCGACGGCGACGAAGAGCGCGGGGCCGAGGCGTTCGGCCTGCACGAAGAAGCCCGCGGGGTCGTTGGGCGCGACGGAGCCGTCAGGGCGCAGCGTGGCCGCGACGGTGTAGGTCACCACGGCGTCGGTGACCGGGAGGTCGGTGAGCCCGGGGGCAGCGGCGCGCACCGCGGCGATCTGCGCCGAGGGGTTCGCCATGGGGACGTCCATCGGCGGAGGGACGTCGACCGGTGGCTGAGGGACGTCCATCACGGGAGGGACGTCCATCACGGGAGGGACGTCCGTCGTGGGAGGAACGTCCATCGCGGGAGGGAGGTCCATCGCGACGGGCGCGTCGACCGCGGGAGGGACATCCACCGCGAGAGGGACGTCCGCGCTCGTCGCGTCCTGCGCCGCGGGCGCGTCCGCGGCGCCTGCGTCCTGCGCCACGGGGACGTCGGTGGTGCCGCCCAATCCTGGGTCGTTGCCTCGCGCGGAGCACGCGGCGGTCACCAGCAGCGAGAGGGCGAGGGCGTACTGCGATCGAGGCATGGCGGCGCTACGTACACCACCCTCGCCGCGACGTCAGCGCGACGGCGTCGGTCGCACCGGCGGCGGGTTCACCGTGGGCGGCCTGGGCTCGGGCACGGGCGGCGGGTTGCAGGTCACCATGTCGACGCGCCATCCCTGCGCGGTGCAGGTCGCGGTCATGCCATCGGGCATCCCGCAGGCTTCGTAGGTGCAACGGAGCTCGGGCCTCGGGCACGGCTGCGTCGCGCTGGGCGGCGTGGGAGGACAGCCCGGAGCGGGGGCAGGCGGGTTCGACACACGAATCACAGGCTCGGGGGCGTCGTTCGCCGCGAGTGGCGGCGGGTTCGCCCTCGCGGTCGACGGCGGGAACTGCTCGACCGGTGGGTTGTTCGTGCGCGTCGTGCTGTCGCACGCAGCGCCGTGGAGGGCCACCGTCACCACGAGGCCCGCGCGAAGGGTTCGTCGCTCCATGTCGGCGAGGCTACGACAGCGCGCGGGCGGGTGTCCTTGGCCCCGCTCACATGATGGGCGGGCACTCCTGGCCGAGCGGGGGGTCGGGGTTGCAGTAGATGAACCCGCCCCCCGCGGTCTGCGTGACGAGCACGATGGTGTCGGCGCGCAGCGACGCGTCGAGGGACATCCACACCCGGCGCACCGACGCGGCCACCTCGGCGCTCGCGACCCACACGTGCAGGACCTGCTTCACCCAGCGGTCCTCCGGGAGCACGCGCTGGCTCGAGCGGTTCACCCCGTTGAGCTTCTCGACGAGGATCGTTCGCACCTCGGCGTCGCCGAAGGGCAACGGAGACGGACGCCACGCGCGCGTCACGCTCACCCCCACGCGCCGCCCCCCGATCTCGACGAGGATGTCGGTGATCGAGTTGGGCCCCGAGTCGTCCGGCAGGCGGTAGCGGATCTCGGTCTCCGTGCGGAGCAGCCTCGCGCCCTCGCAGTGGTGCAGGAGCTCGAAGCTCATCACCTCCGACTCCGACGAGCTCCCGCCCGCGTTCGCGGTGTCGAAGACCCGCTGACCGTCGGGCGAGAGGTTCCCCCGGACGTACCCGTCGCCGCTCATGAACACCAGCGCCCCTTCGACCAGCGAGGGCGTCGGCGCGCTGAGCATCGACGCGATCGTCCCGCAGGCGCCGCCCACCGTGCCCACGATGTCGAAGCGCCCCGCGTCCGCAGGGCCTACGTCCGTCGGGCCCGCGTCCACGGCTCCCGCGTCGGCCGTCCCGTCGTCGGTCACTCCGAGGTCGCTCGGGCCGGAGTCCTGCGCGCCGCTGTCGACGGGCCCCGCGTCCATCGATGCCGCGTCGATCGAGCCCGCGTCCGACGGGCCGACGTCGACGACGACCACGTCCTGCGGGGGCGACGCGTCGACCGGCGACGCGGCCTCGTCGCCGCAGCCGACCGCGAGCAGCGAGCACAACACCAGCGAGAGCGCGCGAGCCTTCACCATCGCGCGCGACGATACCCGAAGCGGGTTGATGTACCGTAGACCCCGATGCGCGCAGAACGTCTGGTGCTCGCGGCCCTCCTCGCCTCGCTGACCGCCTGCACGGGCGCCTCCGTCGTCGGAGGCCCCGCCGCCGCCGCCGACCTCACCCACAGTCTCATA
>JAEYZO010000600.1 GCA_023428035.1 Pseudomonadota bacterium
GTCTCGGCGACCCCTCGCGCGCCTTCGACCGCGCGGCGCGGCGGCTCCGCGATGGGCTCACCGACGACGACCTCGCGGCGCAGCTCGCGCACGTCGAGGGCCTCGCGCGCTCCTCGCGGCGCCACGCCGACCTCGTCGCCCTGCTGCAGGACGTCGGGCCCGAGGTGCTCGACCCGAACCTGCAGCGCGCGGTCTACATGAAGGTCGCCGACGTGGCGCGGGAGGAGCTCTCCGACCGCGCGACCGCCCGGGCCTGGTACGAGAAGACCCTGGAGCTGCAGCCCGACTTCGCGCCCGCGCTGAGCGCGCTGGAGAGCCTGCACGAGGAGGCCGGCGCCTGGGGCGAGCTCCTCGCGGTGCTCCAGCGCAAGACCGACCTCGCCGAGAGCGACGACGCGCGGCGTGAGCTCCTGCGCCGGCAGGCCGTGGTCAGCGAGGAGAGGCTCAGCGACCGACCCGGCGCCATCAGGGCGTGGGAGTCGGTGCTCGACGTGGGCCCCGACCCCGAGGCCGCCGCGGCGCTGGAGCGGCTCTACGGGCTGGAGTCCCGCTGGGACGACCTCGCGGCGTTGTTGGAGGGGCAGCTCGCCCTCGACGGGGCCGACGTGCCCGCGCTGCACCACCGGCTCGGGCTCGTCGCGATGCGCAACCTCAACGACCTCGAGCGCGCGGCGGAGCACTTCCGCGAGGTGCTCGAGCGCGACCCCGACCACGCGCCCACCGTCGAGGCGCTCGAGGACCTCGGTCGTCGCGAGGGCTGGTCGGCCCGCGCCGCCGCGATGCTCGAGCCGATCTACCGCGGCCGCATGGACATGCCCCGGCTGATCGCGGCCCTCGAGGCGCGCATCGCCGAGGCCGACCCCGTCGACAAGCGCGAGCTCCTCGGTCGCCTCGGGGCGCTCTACGAGGAGAACCTCGGTGACCTCGACAAGGCCCTCGACACGCACGCGAGGGTGTTCCGCGAAGACACCTCGGACCGCGAGGTCTGGGAGGTGCTCACCCGCCTCGCGCGCGGCCTCGACCGCTGGGGCCGGCTCGCTGAGGTCTACGGCGCCGCCGTCGACGCTGCGGAGGTCGACGACGACACCACCGCGGAGCTCGCCTTCCGCGCGGCGCAGCTCCTCGACGAGAAGGTGAACGACCCCGCGGGCGCCAGGCGATACTACCGCCGCGCGCTCGCCTTCGACCCCTCGCGGCACGAGGTCTTCGCGGCGCTCGAGGCGCTCCTGCGACGAGAGGGCGCGTGGCCCGAGCTCCTCTCGCTCTACCGCGACGCGGCGGACCGGGCGACGGACCCGGACGAGCGCAAGGCCTTCCTCTTCAAGGTCGCGGCGATCGACGAGGAGCAGGTCGGCGACCTGCCGACGGCCGTCGCCGACTACCGCGCGATCCTCGACGTCGACCCGACGGACCGCGACGCGCTCGCGCGCCTCGACGCGCTCCTCGCGCGCACCGAGGCCTGGCGCGAACTCGCCGAGCTCATCGAGAACCGCGTGCTCGACGCGGCGGACCCCGAGGAGCGCGCGGTGCTGCGCTTCCGCCTGGGTCGGCTCCGCGCCGACCGCCTCGACGACCCCCGAGGGGCGATCGACGCCTTCCGAGAGATCCTGGAGGAGACCCGCGACCACCGGCCGACGATCCAGGCCCTCGAGGGCCTCGCCGAGGCGCGCCCGGAGCTGCGCCTCGCCGTGGTCGAGGTGCTGGAGCCGATCTACCGCGAGCTCGACGATTGGTCGCGCCTCGCGTCTGTGCTCGAGGCGCGCCTCGCCGCGAGCGAGGACCGCATCGAGCGAGGCGAGCTGCTCCGCGAGCTCGGTCGTATCTGTGAGGACCGCGGCAACGACCCGCGCGCGGCCTTCGCGGCCTACAGCCAGGCCTTCGCGACGGACCCGGGCGACGGCGAGGCCCGCGAGGCCGTAGAGCGCATCGCCGCGCAGAGCGGGATGTGGGATGACCTCGTGCAGAGCTACGAGACCGCCCTCGCGGCCACCGAAGACGTGATGCCGCGGACGTACATCCTCCGCGCGCTCGCGCAGACCCACGACCAGCGCCGGGGAGACCCCCGCGCGGCGATCGCGGCCTACAACCGGCTCTTCGAGGTCGACGACACCCAGCTCGACGTGCTCGACCAGCTCGAGGGCCTGCACGTGCTGCTCTCGGACTGGGAGGGCCACGTCGAGGTGCTCGAGCGCAAGGTGGCGCGGTCCCTCGACGACGACCACCGGAAGTTCCTGCTCCAGACGATCGGCGAGTCGCAGCGGGACATGATGGGCAACCCCGAGGCGGCGATCGACGCGTTCCAGCGCGCGCTCGACCTCGACCCGTCGGACCCCGTGGCCCTCGACGCCCTCGACGGGCTCTACGCGCAGAAGGGCGACCACACCGCGCTCGCGGACGTCCTGCAACGGCGGCTCGACGTCGAGGCCGACCCCGAGGCCCGGCGCGAGACCGCGGTGAGGCTCGGTCGGCTCTGGGAGACCGAGCTCAAGGACGACCTCCGCGCCGTGGAGGCCTACCGCCGCGCGGTCGACGACGCGCCCAACGAGCCCCAGGCTACCGCCGCTCTCGAGAGGCTCTACACCCGCCTGGAGCAGTGGGACGACCTGCTCGAGAACCTCCGGGGCCAGGCCGCGATCGCCCCCGACGAGGGTGCGCGCACGGCCCTCAAGCTCCGGGTGGGAGAGCTCCTCGCGGGGCAGGCCGGCGACATGAACGGCGCGCTCGAGACCTACCGCGAGGTGCTCGCGGTGGACCCGTCCAACGCCCCGGCCATCGACGCTGTGCGGCGCCTCGCGGAGAGCCCCGAGCTCACCCCCGTCGCGGTGGAGATCCTCGAGCCCATCTTCCGCTCCGCCTCGCGGTGGACCGAGCTCGTCGAGACCCTGGAGCTCTAGCTCAAGCACCTCGACGACCCGACCACCGCCGGCGCCGAGCTCCGCTCCCTCGCCTCGGTGCACGAGGACGGCCGCGGGGACCTCGGCGCGGCCTTCGACACCTGGCGCAGGGCCTTCCACGAAGACCCGTCGGACCGCGACGCGCTCTCGGAGCTCGAGCGCCTCGCCGACGCGCTGGAGCGCTGGGGCGACCTCGTCTCCCTCCTCGAGGAAGAGGCCCGCGCCGCGATGGACCCCTCCGTCGCGCGCGAGCTCTCCGTGCGCGCCGCGCAGCTCGCGTCGGACCGCCTCGGCGACCCCGAGCGGGCCATCGCCGGCTACCAGCACGCCGTCGAGCAGGCCGGGGACGACGACGAGCTCCTCGAGCCGCTCGACCGGCTCTACACCCACGCTTCGCGCTGGCGCGACGTGCACGACGTGCTCGAGCGTCGCCTCGCCATCGCGGGCGGCGACGTCCTCGACTCCCTCGAGGTGCGCCTCGGCGACCTGCGCGAGCGCCGCTTCGCCGCCGCCCCCGGCGCGCTCGCGGCGTGGCGCAACGTGGTCGACCGCGACCCGTCCAACGTCCAGGCCCTCGCGGGGCTCGAGCGCCTCCTCGCCAACCCCGCGACCCGCGACGACGCGATGGAGGTGCTCGAGGGCGCCTACCAGCGCAACGACGACGCGCAGAACCTCGCGCGGCTCCTCGCGATGCGCGTCGCGGCCGCGGAGCTGAGCACCGACCGCGTGCGCCTCCTCGGCGACCTCGCGCGGCTGCGCGAGGAGCGCCTCGGCGACCTG
>JAEYZO010000617.1 GCA_023428035.1 Pseudomonadota bacterium
CCGTCGACGGAGTCGCCCAGCGGGACGCTCTGGGCGCCCTCGACCTCGCGGGTGACTCCTCCCCGCGACGGGGTCATCGAAGCGAGCGTCGCGGAGGCGTCGGCGTTCCACGCGGCCATCACCCGCGCGGCGGACGCGAGGGTCACGGAGGTCGCGGGCACGCGGTCGAGCGCCGCGTCGAGCTCGATGACCCGGGCCTCGCCGCCGCCGTAGGTCCCGCGGAGCACGGCGCGGTCGGCGACGACGCGAGGAGGACCGCTGACGAAGGGGGTCACGCACCCGCGGCAGCGCCCCGCCTCGCCCGCGCCGGTGCCGAAGGTGATGACCCCCGTCGATGCGACGGCGCCGGGCTCGAGCTGCGACTGGAACAGCATCATCAGTGCGTCTTCACGCGCGCTCACGACGTAGAGCGCGGGGCCGAAGGACGACGTCGCCGCGGCGGCGAGGGTCTCACCCTCGATGCGCGCGTCTGCGCGGCCGATGGCGCTGAGGCGCTCCCTCGCGGAGACGCGGCCGGAGTACACCGCCACCTCGCCGCGGGCGAAGGGGCCCAGGAGTCGGTCGAGGGCGCTGAGCTCGTTCGCTCTCGCGGCCTCGGTGAGCGCGCGGTCGGCGACGCAGGCCGAGGGCGGTCGCGCATCGCGGGGAGCACGTCGCGGGGCGGCGCATGCGCACGCGAGCGCGGCGGCGAGGGACGGGTACAGGCGCGGGGGCGCGCGTCGCACGGGGCGCGAGGGTACCAACAACAGGGCGGCGGTCAGGTCACCTGCTCGACGGTGAAGCGGTCGCCCAGGCGGCGCTTCAACGCGTTCACCAGGGCGAGGTAGGGGCTCGACGGGTTGTCCTTGCCGCCGAGGTCCGTGGCGTCGAGGCCGTGCGCGTCGCCGACGTGGAGGCGGACGCCGGTGTTCCACCCGCCGCGGCTGCTGGGGGTGCGGGTGGTGACCTCTCGCGCGTGGGTGAGCGCGCTCGCGGGGACCTCCCACACCAGCGTCTCGCCGCCGCGCACGCCGAAGCGCACTCGTGCCCGGGTGACGCGCATCCCGCGCTCGTCGAGGGTGACCCGGCGCTCCGAGCCCGCGAGGAAGTACACCACGACCCCGATCGCCACGATGATCGCCGGCGCGATGGGGCCCTGACGGATCCCCGCGAAGCGCTCGAGCCCCGCGGCGATGGCCATGCCCGGGACCATCAACAGCAGCGAGACCATCATCGCGGTGCCAGCCCCGCCCTGGCGGTGCGCGAACTCCTCGGGTGCGCTCATGGCCCGCGATGCTCGCCGCGCGTCGCGCGTCGCGCCAGGGGAGACCGCGTCGTCTCTGGGGGTGACGTGACGCGCGCCACCCGCGGGGTCACGAGGGCGTGACCTTGCGCCAGTGGGTCTTGATGTCCTCGACGCGTTGGGGGTCGTCGCCCTTGAGGCTGACGTACTGCTCCAGGTAGCCGCACTTCGTGCAGACGTAGGTGGCGCAGTTCGCGTCGCCGTAGGTCGCGCGTGAGCTCCGCCACACCAGCCGCGTGCCGTTGGGGGCCTGGAACACCTCGGCCGTCCCACACTTCAGACAGACGCCCTTCTTCATCGCACCGCTCCCGTGGCCCCTCGTACCACGGCCGACGCCCCGCGCGCACCGACGCCGCGGCCGTGTATCGTGCGCGGTCATGGCGCCGCGTCACCGTTTCCTCTCCTCCCTCGCGCTCGCCCTCGCGCTCGCCGGCTGCGGCGACGCGGTGAACACTACGGTCGGAGACCCCGACGCCGCGACGGGCGGCTCCGACGCCCAGGTCACCAGCGACGCCGCGCAGCCCAGCGGGTACAGCGAGCCCCTCTGCGACGACGCCGCGAGCCTCGACGACCTGGCGGCGGCCTACGTCGACTCGCCCGAGGGGCTGCGCGCGGCCACCCGGGGCATCGCCGAGCGTCGCTACCCGATGGCGGTGGCCTTCATCGACGTGCAGAGCGACGCGCAGCTCCAGCGGTGGTTCCGCTCGCGGGCGCGCTTCTCCGACGTGCTCGGCGGCTTCGAGGTCGCCGTGCACGAGGGCGCGCACATCTGGGACCTCACGATGATCCGTGACACCTGGCCGTACCGGGTGCGCGACGACCTGGTGATCCGCCCGAGGAGGCTCTCGAACTTCAACCGCAGCGAGATCCTGGCGCTGCACGCCAACCCCGACGCCGACTCCTACGACGAGGTGTACCTGCGGGGCCAGTCGGGCGCGCAGGGCTTCAACACCCTGTTGGACGAGTACGTCGCGTACACGCACTCCCTCGCGGCGAGGTACTGCACCCGCGACTCGCTCTCGTCGGGCACGCGCATCAGCGCGCGCGACGGGATCCTCACGCTGATGTACTACGTGGAGCTGTACCTGAAGGTCGCCCGCACGCAGCACGCGGAGGACTACGCCGCGATCGTGGGCGACCCGGCGCACGTCGAGCTGATCCGAACGGTGTGGGCGCGCGCGGAGTTCTGGCTTGAGCGCTCGGCGCCCTTTCCGCAGCTCGGCCTGCGCGACGCGCAGATCCGCCAGTGGACCTACGCGCCCGAGAACGTGATGGAGATCGAGATGCTCCCGCGCTGACCCGCGCGCGGGGCGCCGTGTTACTCCCTCGCGCCCATGAGCAAGCTCACCGCCCTCGCCTCGGGCGCCCCCACCTGGGACGCGTGGCAGCAGGCTACCCGGCTCCTCGACGGACTCTCTCACGGCGAGCAGCTCGCCGCCGCGCGTGACTTCGAGGCGGCCTCGTCGCACTGGCCCACGAGGCTCAACCCCTGGGTGGGCTTCGACGGCTTCGAGGGCTCCGAGCTCCGCCGCTCGCCCGCGCACTGGGTGAAGGAGGTCTACTCCGGGCAGCACGCGCCCAAGCACTCCCTCGTGCGCGTGCTCGACAGCCCTCGCAGACCGATGGGGGCGCAGAAGCTCGAGAACCTCCTCGCGCCCGAGGCCCAGCTCGCCCACGTACGACAGGTGAGCTTCGACCAGGCCAGGGTGAGCAGCGGCTTCCTCAAAGCCCTCAAGGGCGAAGGCCCCTGGCGGCGATGGACGGCCCTGCGCCTCTGGACCTGCGACATGAAGGCGTCGGGGCTCAAGCTCCTCGGCGCGGCGGAGCTCACGTCATTGGAGCAGCTCAACCTGGAGCAGAACCGCCTGGGCGAAGAGGGCCTCAAGGGGCTCGCGAAGATCCCGGGATTGAGGTCCCTCACCGCGATCCACCTCGGGTCGAACCGCCTCGACGCCTCGGCCATGGACGCTCTCGCGAAGACGGACTGGGCGCGACGACTGACGTGGCTGAACCTCTCGGCGAACCAGCTCCATGACCCAGGGATGGAGCGGCTCACCGACGGAGGGCTCCCCGCGCTGCGCGAGCTCGACCTCAGCCACGACCCCGTCGGTCAAGACACCGCGGCGTGGTCGAAGGGGCTGCCCAACCTCGCCACGCTACGGATGAACAACACCAACGTCACGGGGGAGGGCCTCGCGGCGATGCTGCCCAACCTCCCCGCGCTCGATACGCTGGTGCTCGACGCGACGACGGTGAGCGACCGCGGCGCGAGCGCCATCGCCGCCAGCCCGAACCGCTTCAAGTCCCTCCAGCTCATGGACAGCGGGATCACCCCCGCGGGGCTGGGAGAGATCCTCCGCTCGCCCGCGGTGGCCGAGGTCGAGCGCTTGATGCTGGGCTCGGGCCTCGAGCTCGACAACGCGGAGCTCCTCGTGGGCGGCGCGTGCCCCCGACTGCGCTTCCTCTGGTTGAACGGGCCCGAGCTGGGGGAGGGCGTCGAGAGAGTCCTCCGGGCCGACCCGCGCCTCGTCGCGACCCTGCGGCATTGACCGCCGACGGGCGCGCCCTTGCGCCTCGCGACGCCACACCGCTAGCGTCGCCCGCGGAGGACCTGCACCCGCCATGGGATCATCGCCCCTGACCGCCATTCTCCTGCCCGTCGCGCTCGGCGTCATCATGCTGGGCCTGGGCCTCGGCCTCACGCCCGCGGACTTTCGTCGGGTGGTGGTCTACCCCCGCGCGGTCTTCGTCGGGCTCGCGTGCCAGATGCTCCTCCTGCCGCTGGTGTGCTTCGGCATCGCCAAGGCGTTCAACCTCCCGCCCGAGCTCGCCGTGGGGCTGATGCTCCTCGCGGCCTCTCCCGGCGGCGCGACGGCCAACCTCTTCAGCCACCTCGCCAAGGGAGACGTCGCCCTCAACATCACCCTCACCGCGGTGAACAGCGTCCTGTCGCTCCTCACGCTGCCGCTGATCGTGAACCTCTCCCTCGAGGCCTTCATGGGTCACGGGCAGGTGATCCCGCTGCAGTTCTCCAAGGTGATGCAGGTCTTCGTGATCGTGCTCGGGCCCGTGGCCGCGGGCATGGCCGTGCGCGCGAAGAACCCCGGCCTCGCCTCGCGCCTCGACAAGCCCGTGCGCTCGGTGTCGGCGGTGTTCCTCCTGCTGGTGATCCTGAGCGCGGTGCTCAAGGAGCGGGCGAACCTCGGCTCGTTCTTTCAGCAGGTGGGCGTGGCGGCGCTGGCCTTCAACCTCGCGAGCCTCGCGGTGGGCTACCTCGTCCCTCGCCTCGTGCGCCTGCCCGAGCGCCAGGCCATCGCCATCGGCATGGAGATCGGCATCCACAACGGGACGCTCGCCATCGCCATCGCGAGCGGCCCCACGCTCTTGAACAACTCCACCATGGCCATCCCGCCGGCCATCTACTCCCTCATCATGTTCTTCACCGCCGCGGCCTTCGGCGCGCTGGTGAGCCGCCGCGTCGAGGCCCCGAAGCCCGCCGCCGCGGCGTAGGCGCGGGCGAAGGCCTGACCGCGGGTCAGCGCCGCCGGAGCGTCCACGCGCGGTCGCGGTACGAGACGTGGACGTCCTCCTGGTCGAGCGCGGCGCCGACCTCGGCCGCGAGCGCGTCGAGCAGCGCCGTGACCGCGTCGTCGTCGAGCTCCCCGCCCGGCCGCCCAGGGATCACCTCTCCGCTGAAGATCGCCACCGGCTCTCGATCGACCGCGCCGCCCTGGTCGCTGTTCACGTAGACCACCTCCGCCCGGGTGAACATCCCCGTGAGGAAGGCCTCCCCCGACTGGGCCCGACGGCGCATCCACCGCGCGCCCGCGCGCACGGCCTCCTCCAGGTCGAGCACGCGCCCCTCGGCGCCGTAGCCCTGGCGCAGCCCCCAGGTGACGCGAAACGCCCTCCGCGGCCCCTCGGAGCCCTCGGCGCGACGATACCCGTGATCGCTCATCGAAGTAGCAGGATGGCAAACACGCAGGCGGTCAAGGTCTCGCCTCGGGGTGAAGGCGCCCGCGCCGACCCGCTGGGCTCCGTGGGCGCGGCGCTCGGCTGGGTGATCG
>JAEYZO010000652.1 GCA_023428035.1 Pseudomonadota bacterium
TGAGCGCGCTGCGCACCCGCGCCCCCGGTGGAGCGTCGGGCCACGGCGGCGGGTGCAGCTCCTTCGGGAGTGTGGTCTCCGCGGAGAGCCTCCATGAGGCGAGCACCGCGGCCTCGGCCTCGCCGATGTCGTGGGCGAAGGCGGCGCCCGACTCCATCGAGACGAGCGCGGAAGCGTAGCGCCCCTCGTCGGTGAGCGATCGTGCGAGCGCGAGGAGCGCGGTGGTCTTTCCGACCTGCCGCGGTGCGTGGAGGACGAAGTACGCCTGCTGGTCGATCACCTCGCGCAGGTCGGGCAGCCGCGCCTCGGCCGGGAGCATGTAGTGGATCTCAGGCCGACACGGGCCCGCGGTGTTGAAGTGGCGCGGCATCGGCGTAGCGCGAACGGTACACGACGCCGTGGGGAGCCTGGGAGGCGTCTGGTACGCTGCGCGGTGATGAGCACACGTCAGCCGCCGATGATCCTCGCGCCTGGAGCCTCCTCGGGCGGCGCGTACGCTCCCGGCAAGGGTCAGTCGCTGCCCGCGGTCGACGATCGGCTGGTGGCGCCCGAGGCGCACGCGCAGGTGATCGACGGACGGCTCATCCGCACGATGGGCTCGAACCCGCCGCACGCCACGCGTCACTTCGAGGCGGCGCACGTCTTCGCGGGGGCGTTGGCCGAGGGCTACGAGGGCGCGGTCGACATGCTCACCCGCGCCGACGAGAACACCGACGCGGCGCCGGACATCAGCGTGTTCCCGTCAGGGACCGACCCCGCGACGGGCGGCCGACGCCTGGAGGAGATCGCCGTGGAAGTGCTCGACACCGAGCGCCTCGGTCACGCGACGGACAAGGTGAAGAAGCTCGCAGCGCGCGGGGTGCGACGCCTGTTCTGCGTGAAGGTCTCGACGCGGCGCGTGTACGAGTGGTCCCACGCCAACGACGACTGGGAGCAGCTCGAAGACAGCGCGGCGATCGAGGATCGGTGCTTTCGTGTGCCGATCCCGGTGGGCGCGTTGGTGGATCGGGTGCTCGCGGATGACACCGTGGCGAGCGCGCTGCTCGCGTCGCGCAACCGTGTGATCGAGCGCGCGCTGGAGGAGCGGGAGCAGAAGGCTATGGCCGAGGCCGTGTTGACGGTGCTCGACGCGCGCGGGCTGGCGGTGAGCGACGCGCAGCGGGAGCGGGTGATGGCGTGCCGCGACCAGTCGACGCTGACGCGGTGGCAGCGCGCGGCGGTGACGTCCGCGAGCGTGGACGCGGTCTTCGACGCCGGAGCCTGACCGTCGCCCTCCCGCTCAGGGGATGACCCGCTGCACGCGCGGAGAGAGCCCCGAGGGGCCGCCGTACCACGCGAAGACGGCGCTCGGCGCCGTGTTGCTCCGCGCGTAGGCGACGCGGTCGGGGTAGCCGTCGCCGTTCACGTCGGCGATCCCTCCGTGGCCGATGTCGCTCCATGGCGCGGGGACCTCGTCGAGCGGCACGGCGGCCCACCCCTCGCCGTCGCGCCGATAGTACACGCCGCGGACGGGCTCGACGGCGCCGCGACCCCGCACCTGGAAGAACTCGTCGCGCCCGTCTCCATCAAAGTCCGCGGCGAAGAGCTCGTTCCAGTCGAACAGAGGGAACGGAGCGATCGCGAGCCGACCGACGCCGACCAGCTCGTTCCCTCTCGCTTCGCAGAAGCCGTAGGCCGTTCCCATCGCGTCGGCGCCTCGCACCATCACCACCCGTGTGCCCTCTCCATCCACGTCAATCACCGCGACGTTGCGGCCGTCGAGGAAGAGCTCACCGGCACACACCGTCCACCGCGTCGCGCCTACGCCGTCGGGGCCGCCGCGGTGCATCGCGAGGTACCCGCGGCCATCACAGACGTTCGTGGTCGGTTCACGCTCACACCACCAGCTGGCAGCACCCACGACGAGGTCGTCGTAACCGTCTCCGTCGATGTCGTCCGCGAGGAGCGCGCGCACGCCGTCGATGTCGCGTCCGTTCTCGGCGTGGCCGTCGTTCACGAAGAGCCGCTGCGACACGTCGGACAGCGCGCTCTCCGTCGAGAGGTGCACCGACACGACGCCGCGCGTGCTCTCCGCGAGGGGGCAGCTCGCAGCGACGTCACGCAGGCCGTCACCGTTGAAGTCCCCCGTCACGCTCGGCACCAGGGCGCACTGCGCGTCCCTCTCCTGACTCGGATAGACCGACGCCCACGGAGCGTTGCCGCCGCTGGAGAGAGGTCCACGGTGGACCAGAACGGCGCCCCGACGCTCCTCGCGCAGCGGGTCTCCGCCGATGAAGTCCGCGAAGCCGTCGCCGTCTATGTCTCCAGCGTTGTAGGCGGGGATGAGACCCAGCTCCGACAGCACCGCGCGACGCTCCGTGGCTCCGCGCGCGAACCACTGCCCGTCGATGTCTACGTAGTCCCAGCGGCCGTCGCCGTCGGCGTCGGTGTGCGCGCTCCACCAGGTCGACTGTGACGCCCTCGCGGCGACGTCCCTCGCCCCGCGCGGCACGAGGAACCACCCCGTCGTCGCGTGGGGCCTCGCGCCTCCGTCGCGCGGTCGCTCGTGCACGCTCCAGAACACCACGCCCACGGGCAGCGCCCGCGTCGGCTGCGCGGCGCCGGTCGTCGACTCCACGGTCTCGATCACTCGCGCACAACCACGGTCGGCGCAGAACACCACCCGCGCGGGCTCTCCCTCTGCGCCGCCGCGCCAGCGCACCCGCGGACGCGGCGAGCGCACCACCGCGCCCGTCGTCGGCCACACGCGGCGCAGCGATGAGGGCGGCGCGCGGTCCGTCCCTGGAGGGAGGTCGCCGCAACCAGTGAGCGCGAAGAGCGCGGCGGTCACTCCTGCACGAAGGTCCATGTTCCGTCGGGGCCCGCGGGGCCGTCGGGGCCGCTGCAGCGCTCGGTGGCGTGATTGACGCAGCCGCAGCGCAGCTCGATGGCCGGGCCGCCGAGACCTCCAGAGACGTCAACGGTGAGGTCGCGAAGGTCGCCGTTCACGCGCCGCGCGCGGAGCACGACGATGGAGCCGGGGCCGCCCACGGTGCCGGGCTGGTCACGGGCCCCTTCACACGCGAGCGACCAGTCGCGGTGCGCGATGAGGCAGAGGTTCGCGCCGCCTCCGCTGCTAGTCCAGACCGGAGAGAGCGGGTCTACGCCGCGCTCACCGCGCCCGTCGACGACCGCGGGGCCCTCGATCACGAGCTCGTCGGCGCGGAGTCGGAGATAGCCGATGACGCGCACCATCGCGCCCGCTCGGACGACGAGCCGGTCGACATCGAGGATCGTGTCGCCTCCGTAACGTTGGTTCGTCCAGATGAGCTCGCGCGGTGCGTTGGAGGGAGCAGGCGTGAGGGGAGCGTCGCCGCACCCGAGAGCGAGGAGGGCGAGAGCGAGAGCGCGCGACGTCATCGCGGGCCCCCTTCGAGCTCCATCACCGCGCCGCTCAGGAACAGCGCCCGCCCCGCAGCCGCGCGAGTGAACTCCGGGAAGTCCACGCGGAGCGAGAGCCTCCCGCCGTCGGGCACGGTCACCGTCGCGCTCCACTCCACCGTGGGCCCAATGGTGCAGTTCACGTCGTCATCGTTATCGTCTGGGATGGTCAGCTCCCACGAGGGGCCGCCCTCGTGCGCCACCGCGAGCCTGCCAGCGAACAAGACCCCGCAGCCGCAGTCGCCGGGCACATAACGCTCCGCCGGCCGCGCCCGGATCCGCGTCGACATCCTCGCCACGCGCGGACCCGGGGCTAGCCCCTCGCAGTCGAGCCGTCCGATGGCGCGCGCCGGAGCCGTGAAGGTCCCTGGCGTCTCTGTGTCCAACAGCTCCCGCGGGATGAACCTGCACTCGCTCCCCGGCGCCGACGGGAGCACCTCGAAGTCCGCGCGGGTGAGCCGCGGGTCGAAGATCCCCGACGCCACGCAGCGCGGCTCGGGTCGCGCGCACAC
>JAEYZO010000685.1 GCA_023428035.1 Pseudomonadota bacterium
CGAGCGCGCGGGTCAGGGCCGTGGCGCGCGCGGGGCTCCACCCCGCGGCGTCGCGGAGGGCGACGGCGGAGAGCCGGGCGTGGGTGAGCATCTCCTGCTCGGCGTGGGCGGTGAGGTCGCGCTCGAGGGCGCGAGCGACGAACCAGTGGGCGCCGAGGAGGCCCACCGCGACGAGGGCGAGGGAGATGAGCAGGAGCCGCGCGCGGAGGCTGAGCCGTGACGAGCGCGCGGCGAGGGGGTTCACGCGCCGGGGGCGTCGCCGGGCGACGACGCGAAGCGGTAGCCCACGCCGCGCACGGTGTGGATGTACTCGCCCGCGACGCCGAGCTTCTCGCGCAGGCGCTTGATGTGGGTGTCGACGGTGCGGGTCTCGACGTGGAGCTGCAGGCCCCAGACGTCGGAGAGGAGGGTGTCTCTGGACTGCACCCGATTGCGGCGGTCGATGAGGGTGGTGAGCAGGCGGAACTCGAGCGCGGTGAGGGTGACCTCGACGTCCTCGACGTAGACCCGGTGGGCGGTGCGGTCGATCTTGAGGGCGCCGAAGTGAACGACCTCGCCGCCCGGGGAGTCTCCCTCGGTGCGGCGGAGGATGGCCCTCACGCGGAGCACGAGCTCGCGCACGCTGAAGGGCTTGACCACGTAGTCGTCGGCGCCGAGCTCGAAGCCCACGACCCGGTCGATCTCCTCGCCCCTGGCGGTGGTCATGATGACGGGCACGCCGCGGGTCTGCGGGTCGGACTTGAGCGCGCGGCAGACCTCGGTGCCGGGCCCGTCGGGGAGCATCAGGTCGAGGAGCACCACGTCGGGGGCGAAGGCGAGGGCGGCCTTCATGGCCTCGCTGGCGCGGCCCACGGCGCGGGTCTCGAACCCGGCCTGTTGCAGGTTGAACTCAAGGACGCGCACGAGGTCGGGCTCGTCCTCGACGATGAGCACGCGGAGCTTGGGGGTCACGGGTCGAGGTGAGTATCCTACTTCCGTGACGAGCCCGAAACGCGGGCGTCGCAGCGAGGGGGAGATGTTGGGGGGGGCCTTATGGGGTCGAGGGCGCGATGGGGTTGCCTCTCAGAGCCGACCTGACAGAGCCTGTGCGACCTACGGAGACTTGAAGATGACCGATGTTTCGCAGTCTGACTCGCCCACCAATGAGCTGGAAGGCATCGACGAGACGGCGAACGCTGACGGGTTCGCGGAGTATCCGCTCGACTCGTTGATGATCCGCCACGAGGCGCGCACCGTCCACGACGTGCTCCGGCGCATCGAGCGGGAGCAGTTCATCCTCGACCCTGACTTCCAGCGAGCGTTCGTGTGGGAGGAGGATCGCCAGAGCCGGCTGATCGAGTCGGTGTTGCTGCGGATCCCGCTCCCGGTCATGTACCTCGCGGAGAACCCTGACGGGAAGCTCGTCGTCGTCGACGGCCTCCAGCGCCTGACGACCTTTCAGCGCTTCGTCGGCAACAAACTCAAGCTCGACCTCCAGCACCCCGACCTGAAGGGCAAGCGGTTCCGAGACCTGGAGATGCGCCTCCAGAACCGCATCGAAGACACCAACCTCATCCTGTACATCATCGACGCGAAGGTGCCCGAGCGGGTGCGCCTCGACATCTTCGAGCGGGTGAACGGCGGCATCCCGCTGACGCGCCAGCAGATGCGGAACTGCCTCTACAACGGCCCCGGCACGCGGTGGCTCTCGGCGCGGGCCGACCTCGACGAGTTCGAGAAGCTCTTCTCGCCGAACAACCTCCGAAACATGAAGCGGAAGATGCGCGACCGCGAGCTCGTGAACCGCGTGGCGGCGTTTCGGGTCCTGGGCTGGGAGTCCTACCGCGGCGACATGGACCAATTCCTCGGCGACGCCCTGGCGCGTCTGAATCAGATGAGCGAGGCCGAGCTCGCGGCGCTGGCCGAGGAGTTCGCTCGAGGCCTCGCGAACAACATCCTGCTCTTTGATCGCATGGCGTTCCGCCGACACGAGGAGGGAGAGAAGAAGGGGTCACGCTTCAACGTGGCGCTGTTCGATGCGTTCTGCACCGTGCTGGGGCCCTACGACTCAGAGAGGGCGACGCGGGCGCGCGACGCGCTGCGGGCGATGTTCTTCCGCCTTATGGAGGACGAAGAGTTCGTCGCGTCGATCGCGTACGGCACGAACCAGACCGACCGGGTGCGGGCCCGCTTCGGGAGGGCTACGGCCGAGGTCAAGGAGGTGCTCGGTGATCCGTGAAGTCACTCTGCAGCACTTCAAGTGCTTCGAGCGCCTCACGCTCCCGCTGGGAGACCTGACGGTGCTCTCGGGGGTGAACGCGTCGGGCAAATCGACGGTGGTGCAGGCGCTCGCGCTGTTGCGTCAGTCCGTCGCTGACGCTGAGTGGTCCGGCGAGCTACAGCTCGACGGGACCTCGGTGCAGCTCGGCACCGCGGCGGACGTGATCGACAAGGTCCACGGCCGACGCACCTTCGCGCTGGGCCTCGCGGGAGACTCGTTCTCGGTGCGGTGGCAGTTCGGCGACCCAGAGACGCAAGAGCGCGACGCGATCTCGGTCCCTCTCCACGCGGTGACCTGGCGCGAGGGGGGCGAGACCGTCGAGGTGGGCCCCTCCGAGGCGTGGAGAGGGCTGCTGCCGCGCTCGCTCGATACCCCTCGCGCGCACGGGCTGCGAGACACCCTCCGGACGCTGGACCACATCGGCGCGGAGCGTTTGGGGCCTCGCGAGACCTATCGCCTGGGCTCCGAGTCGTGGCACCAGGTCGTCGGCGCGCAGGGCGAGCGCGCGCCCGGCGCCCTGTGGTGGTTCGGCGACGACCCGGTCGACCGCGCGATTTGCGTCAGCGACGCGCCCCCCACCGTGCGCGGCCAGGTCCAGGCGTGGCTTGACCATTTCTTCCCTGGGGTGGTCTTCCAACTCGATCGCGTACCCAACGCGAGCGCGCTGACCCTGGGGTTCCGAACCAGCACAGAGACGAATTTCCACCGTCCTCAGCACGTCGGTTACGGCATCACCCACCTGCTCCCGGTGCTGGTCGCGGGCGTGCGGTCGGCGGCCGGGCGGCTGCTCGTGGTCGAGAACCCTGAGGTGCACCTGCACCCCGCGGGTCAAGCCGCGGTGGGGGGCTTCCTCGCGCGCGTCGCGTCGCGCGGGGTGACAGTCGTGGTCGAGACGCACTCAGACCACGTGCTCAACGGCGTCCGTCGCGCTGCACTTCTTCCGCGAGCGCGCGATCGCCGCTCGCAACGGCGAGGCGCAGGTCGTCTCGCCTCGCCTCGACGTCGAAGGCAACGTCGACCACTGGCCGCACGGCTTCTTCGACCAGTTCGACCGCGACCTGAACTACCTCGCCGGCCTCGGGGATTGAGCCGTGTACATAGGCTTCAACGAGGTCTCGCTGCACGGACAGTTCGAGCGTCACGAGGGCCCGTCTGCGCTACTCCGACTCCTGGCGCTCCGCAGGGCCGTCGCGGCTCGTGGCGCGGTGCTCCACTGCGCCCGCGGGCTGCTTGATCGACCGCTGTGCGGCCGAGACAGCGTGAGGGCCGTCGCCTTCGCGCTGCCAGCCGGAGACTCCCGGCAGCGGCTCTTGCTCCAGTGGCTCACGAGAGAGGGGCCGTTCCTCGACGACGACCGCGAGCACGGGGCTGACGTCTGGTTCGAGCACGACGGCGAGGTGGTCACCGACACGATGCTCGGGGAGCTCGCACACCGCAGCGAGGCGACTACGGTCTGCGCGGTGAGCGCCTCACCCTCGGCGTTGGAGTCAGACCCGCTCGTCGTGGTGCGTGTGAACGACGACGGCGCGCGCACGGAGATCGAGCTCCGAAACCACGTCGCGGAGACTCCGCTGACGGAGTGGATGACCGCGTCACTCGCGCCGATGCGCTCGTGGCGCGAGCTGAGTGAGAGGTCACGCCAACGGTGCGAGGCGCTGCGGTTCGCGGACGCAGCGTTCGAGCCGCTGCGTGACCAGCCGTTTCATCCAGGGGTCGCGGACGGACTGCTGCTGCGACTAGTGGTGCTCGACGAGCTTCGCCGTTGTGAGAGTGAGTCGGGTGAGCTCTCGCCGCGTGGGCAGGAACTGCGTCGAATGCACTTCGTGGGCGACAAGGCTTGGTTCTCAGACTCGTCGGACTCCGAGCGGGTGGAATTTGAACAGGAGCTGACCTTTCCTCACCCGGATCAAGCAGGAGCGACGCTGTTCTGCCCCCGCCACGGGAAGGTGAAGACGCCGCAGATGCGGATCCACTACAGCGACCCCGACGGTGACGATAGGATTGTCTACGTGGTCTACGTCGGGCCGAAGATCACGAAGCGTTAGGATCGAGCCGCGGGGTCGGCCCTCACCTCCGCAGCTCCCAGATCGTGTCGCCGTCGTTCGCGCCGATGGTCGCCCCCAGCGTCGACACGTACAGGCTCGTCCCCGCGCCCGCGCTCGCCCGCTCGTACAGGACGTCAGTCACGCTGCTCCCGGCGCAGCCCAGCACCACCCGCAGGCCCGTCCCGTCGGGCTCCACCGCGAAGACCATGGTGCCCACGCTGAACACCACCACGCCGTCTCCGTCGCGGCGCACCGAGCCCGCGCCCCCGACCAGCGCCCCGCCGTAGACCGTCGCGGTGCTCCCGCCCGACACCCGCAGGATCCTCCCCGCGCTCGTCACCAGCACCCCCGCGCTCGACCCGTCGGCCGCCACCCTGAAGGCCGTCGCCACCCCGCTCACCCGCGAGCTCTCGTTGCCCCCCGCGTCGAGGAACAACACCGCCGACCGCAACGGAGACGTCGCCACGAAGCCCCCTCCCGGCAGCGCGAACAAGCCCTGGATCCCGCTGTCGGTGCA
>JAEYZO010000742.1 GCA_023428035.1 Pseudomonadota bacterium
CGCGTGGCCTGGGTCGTGGTCGGGCTCCTCCTCGGCGTGAGCGCCGTGGGCGGAGGCGTCGCGCTCTACCTCTACGACCGCGAGCCCGAGCGCCCGAGGCGACCCGCTCCCCGACGTACACCGCCGCCGCCGCCGAGGCAGAGCCCGACCGCGCAGCCCCTGCGTTACGCGCCGCCCGCGACCCCCGAGGTCGCGACCCTCTCGGTGGGCTGGGCCCACGGCTGCGCCGTCCGCTCCGACACCGCCGTCTCGTGCTGGGGGTGGAACCACTTCGGCCAGCTCGGCGACGGCACCACCATCGACCGCGCGTCGCCCGCCACGGTCACCGGCCTCGCGGGCGCCGTCGAGGTCGCCGCGGGCACCTCGCACTCCTGCGCGCGCTTGAGCAACGGCACCGTCGCCTGCTGGGGGTGGAACGCCCACGGCGAGCTCGGCGACGGAACCACCTCGCCGCGCCCTTCGCCCGCGCTCGCGCGCCCCCTCGGCGGGGTCACCCAGGTCGCCGCGGGCGACTCCTTCACCTGCGCGCGCTTGAGCAACGGCACCGTCGCCTGCTGGGGCGCGAACGACGTCGGCCAGCTCGGCGACGGCACCGACCTCGACCGCCCGACCCCCACCCTCGTGCCGGGCCTCACCAGCGTCGTCGAGGTCGCCGCGGGGGCCGCCCACGCGTGCGCGCGCCACGCCTCGGGCGCGGTGTACTGCTGGGGCGCGAGCTCCTTCGGTCAGGTCGGCGACGGTCACCTGATGAACCACTTCAGGCCGACCCTCGTGGCGGGCCTGCGCGACGCGGCCTCGCTGCACCTCGGGCCCCAGCGATCCTGCGTGGTCGCCCGCGACGGGGGCGCCCGGTGCTGGGGCCGCAACGACGCCGGGCAGCTCGGCGACGGCAGCCGCGTGAGCCGCACCACCCCGACGGTGATCTCCGCCCTCGGCACGGTGCAGTCGCTCGCCCTCGGGGGGCGTCACGCCTGCGCCGTCGACCTCGACCGGGGAGTGCGCTGCTGGGGAGACAACACCGACGGCCAGGTGGGAGACGGCACGGCCTCGCCGAGGCCCGCGCCGACGCGCCTGCCCACCCTCTCGGGCGTGCGCTCGGCCTCACTCGGGAACGGGTACAGCTGCGCGCGGCTCACCGACGGCGGCGTGCGCTGCTGGGGCTCGAACGAGCGCGGGCAGCTGGGCGTGGGCGGGAGCACCGACCGGGGATTGCCGTCGCCCGTCGCGGTGCCGTAGCGCTCCGCGCGCCCCCCTCGGATTTCAGTCCGGGGGAGGCGAGCGGTCGGTGATGGGAGGGGAGAGGAGGGGGGAGACGCCCGCGCGGTCAGCGCAGGAGGCCGTAGCCGAGGATGCGCGACACGTTGCGCGCGCCGTCGATGAGGCCGACGTAGTTGTGGAAGTTCGTGACCGCGAGGGCCTGACGCTGCGGCGAGGCGTTCGCCGGGCGGGCCTGGCCGTTGGAGTCACGGATGAGCTGCGGCAGGCCCCGCGCGTCGAGGATCGGCGTGCCGGTAGCCATGTCACGCTGCACCACGAACGCGTCCATGAGGAGCGCGTTGGCGTGCTGGAGCATACGCGAGGCGATGCCTCGGTCGATCTCGCGCGGCGGAGTCACCGAGCCCTGCGCGAAGGTGGTGAGGCCCTGGTCGGTGCCGTAGCGGCGGGCCACGTAGGTGATGCCGGTCTCGGGGTTGTAGAAGCGCACGCGCTCCGACTCGGGGATGTCGACCTGCTCGACGCCGCCCTCGGTGAAGATGCGCATCTTGTTGATGAGCGTGAGGTCGGTGTTGAGCGAGGAGAACAGCATCGAGTAGATGATCGCCGGGAGCTGCTGGCGGTACCCGATGTTCGGGAAGAGGATCCGCGAGCCCGGGGGGCGCGGACGCGGAGCGTCGAGCCAGAGCTGTGGCATCACCGGAGCGACCTCGGAGCCGGGCGCGCCCGCGGGGGCGTGCATGGCGACCGCGGACCAGTCCTCGGAGAGGATGCCGCCTAGGAGGCGGTCAAGCGCGCCGGGGATGTCCGTCGCGAAGTTCACCTGGAACTCGCGGCCGTCGAGGTACAGCCCGCGGGTGATCGACGAGAAGGTCGGTCGGGTGTCCGTGAGCATGATGGCCGCGAAGGACTTCTCCATGTACGCGCCCTCGCGGCGCGCGTAGGACTGGTAGTCGAGCGAGCCGCCCTGGCCGTTGTCGTAGTCGTCGCCGATGTAGCGGCCGTCGACCACGCCGATGGAGAACTGCGGGTTCGCCGGGAAGTCCGACGCGTCGAAGATCGCCTGGCGGGCCTGGCGCATCTCCGGCGTGAGCCGGAGCTCACCGTTGGGGTTCGACCCGTCGGCGCTCTCGAACACGCCCACCTCGGGCATGAGCATCACGCGCGAGAAGAAGTCGAACATCTCAGGCTGGATCCACATCGTCGGGCCGAGGCCGCCGTCGGCCGCGGCGAAGCGGGCGAAGGTGGCGTCGGAGTAGAACGAGCGGTACAGCGCGATGTCGCGAGCGACGTTCCAGTGGTAGCCGCGCACCAGGCGGAACATGCGCGAGGCCACGGCGGACGAGACCGCCCACGAGGCCCACTCACGGTTGCCGCGGCGGAAGTACATCGCGGGGTAGAGCAGGTCGTACTTGCGGGTGATCGAGCGGGTGACCTCGTAGAGGTCCGCGCCCTGGTCGAAGTAGTTGATGTGGGGGTAGCCCGTGCCGCGGTCCCACGACACGCGGTAGCGCCAGCGCAGCGGGCCCTGGCCCTCGGCGATGGGCGAGCCGCCGTCAGGGGTGCCCGAGCGCACGCGCCACGACGGCGCCGCGGCCTCGGAGTCAGCCCCCGCGGGGCCCGTGAAGGTCGCCTCGGAGGTCTCCATGTCGCTGAGCGACGCGTGGTCGCGCGGCGCGTGGGCGCAGATCTTCCCGTCGACGATGCGCCAGCGGTAGCGGGCCTGCTCCTCGGGGGTCGCGTCGCGGCAGCGCGACGGGTCGAAGATGCGGAGCTGCCGGGCGAGCTCGGTGTAGTGGATGCCCGAGAGGTTCGGGGTGCCGGTGTTCGTCGTGGTCTGCGGGTCGTTCCAGTAGACCAGGTCGCGGTTCTGGAGCTGCGAGCGGAGGTTGAACACGAAGCGGCGCTGCTGGTCGACGGGCATGCCGCCGCGAGCGGTGTCGCGCTCCATGGTCTCGACCACGCGGCCGTAGAGGATGCCCATGGCGTAGACGTCGTAGGCGCCGAGGCCCACGGTCTCGCCGAAGCGCTCCCACTGGTACTCCATGGTGGAGGTGTTGCCGAAGTAGGTCAGGCCGGCGTGGTGGTTGCCGGCGTCGAGCGCCCGCAGGCCGAGCTCCTCGTCCGTCTCCGGGTCGAGGTAGCGCGGGCCCATGCAGTTGTCGTTGTTGCGGTCGGCGTTGCGGATCGGGTCGCACCCGCCCGTGGTGGGCTGGCAGGTGTCGGGGCGGCAGCTACGGGCGGCCGCGCCGTTGCGGGTGCGGAGCTGCCAGTACTGCGGGTTGTAGTTCGACGAGTCGTACGACGACACCGGCAGGTGGTAGAGGCCGATCGAGTGGCCGACCTCGTGGAGCTGGATGCCCTTGAAGGCCTCCACGCGCAGGTCCTGGAGGATCCGGGCGGCGCGGGCCTCGGGGGTGAGGCTGCGGTAGCGCTGGGCGAACCAGCGCGCGACGCCCTGCATGTCGGTGGAGCCCACCATCGGGGCGGCGCCGGCGTCCTGGAAGCAGAAGCCCCGGGCTTCGAGCTGAGACATGAAGCGGTCGCGCATCGCCGTCGCCCACTCGGGGTCCATGCGGCGCAGCGGCGAGACGCGGTCGAGGGTCGCTGAGTCGAGGCCAGAGAGCGCCTGCTGCGGGTTGATGCCCGCCGCGCGGAGCCACTGCTGGTCGATCATGTCGCTCTCCAGGGTGGTGCCCCGGATGAGGTTCGCCTGGGTCTGGAAGTTCACCGCGGTCTGCGACACGCCCGCGGGGGCGGTGTCAGAGATCAGCCGGGTGTCGTGCATGCGGCCCGCGCCGATGTTGTTCTCGAAGCGCGGCACGCGGCCCGCCACGCCGCGCGCGGCGTGGTTGTGGTCCGCCGAGCGGATGCGCTCGGCGATGAGCTCCGGGGTCATCTGCGTACGGCCGCTGCCCACGCGGTTCGCCGCGGGGTTGCGGATGTACTGCTGCAGGGCCGTCGCCGGGGCGTTGTCGAGCCACGCGTCGAGGCTCAGCGGGTCGAGCGACGGGTCGATCTCGTGCATGATGAGGCGGATGTAGTCGCGCTGCTGGCCCGCGGCGTACTCCACCGAGCGGCCCATGGTGACCGCGCCGTTCGAGATGACCTCGCCCGTGAGGGGGTCGTAGCCCCAGTGCGCGATGCCGCCGAAGGGCGCGCGCGAGAACCCGGGGATGAAGGTCATGTGGTTGTAGCGGATGTCGCCGAGGCGGACGGAGTAGCCCACCTCGCGGCACGCCGTGGAGTCGGTGCGGCGCACGGGGTTGTGGCAGACCACCACGCCGCGGGGGATCGCGGTCGCGCCCTCGGGGTCGGTGCGGGGGCTCTCACCGAGGAAGGCGCCGTCCTCCTGCGGGACGAGGTCGGCGTTGAAGAAGCGCGCGTGGCACACGTCGCGCGACTCGCCGAGCTTGCGGCACTCGACCTCGCGGGCGCTGGCGACCGCGCGGCGCACCGCGAGGTCCCAGGTGTTGATGATCGACTCCGAGGCGCCGGTGGTGACCGCCGCGGTGCCGTACTCAGACTCCGTGGGGAGGCGGTACGACAGGGTCCCGTCGGCGTTCTCGGTCTCGACGTGGTCCTGGAACTCCGGCGAGGTCTCGGGGTTGAGGTAGTACGCGATGGGGCGGATCTCGCGGTCGCGGAAGGGGATGGTGCACTGCTCCATCACCGGGTCGCACTGCGAGCCGCGCGGAGCGCCGCCGGTGGCGCACACGTCGGAGGTGCCGTCGCTGTTCGCGTCGAGGTTGCCGTCGACCACGCCGTCGCCGTTGGCGTCGCGGCCCGAGCACGCGAC
>JAEYZO010000763.1 GCA_023428035.1 Pseudomonadota bacterium
CCCGCGGCCTGCGCGACCTCCGACGCCGGCTGCGGCGACCGCTGCGCCGAAGGGACGCGCGTCGCGGTCGCGCGCCTCGTGAGCGCCACCCACGCCCACGCCTACCGCCGCCGCGGCGACCCGCTCCCGTGCTGCGGGTTCACCGTCGAAGCCCCCGCCGCCTTCTACCTCTACGACGCGCCGAGGGCAGACCTCCTGCCCTTCCACGAGTGCCGCTTCTCCGACGGGAAGCACTTCTACTCAACGTCGCCCGTGTGCGAGGGCAACGCGACCAGCGCGGGGATCCTCGGGTACATCCTCCCGCCGACGTCCCCCGCGCGCTGCGGGTCGGCGCCGCTGTACCGGGTGTACCGAGCCAACCCCGGCGACCACGTATACACGACGGACGTCGACGAGCGCGACGCGCTCGCGGGCCGCGGCTACCTGCACCAGCGCGTCGACGGATACGTGTGGACCTCGCCCTGAGGTCACTGCGTCGCGTACAGCTCGACCTCGCGCACGCGCGGGCCGTCGAAGGGCGTGTTCGAGTCGAAGCCCTGCGTCGCGCTGAAGCGCCAGCGGCGCGAGGTGACCGGGGCGAAGGTCACCGTGAGGTCGAGCTCGCCCGTCCCCGGGGCGGCGGCGTTGCCGGGCACCGAGCCGTAGTCCGCCGGCACCGTGCGGTCGAAGACGAGGGTCTCGTAGGTGCCGTCCTCGTCGGCGTCGGCCTCGAGCCGGAACGCGCCGATGGAGCGGCGGCGCGCGAACATGTCGCCGTCCTCGGCGGCGCGCAGGTGGAGCGAGGTCGCCGTCGCGCGCCCCGCGGTCTGGACGTCGGCGCTCACGACGTCGCCGACGTTGCCGTCGTCGCCGAAGGCCGTGCCGTTGGCCTCGTCGAGGAGGCCGTCGATGAGCCTCGCCGCGTTGGGGAGGCGGCTCGACCCGGTGACCGCGCCGCCGTTGCTCGCGGCGAAGACGTTCGACGTGGGTCCCGTGGTGACGGGGTCGGCCCCACAGCCCGCGAGCGCGAGCAGGAGCGTGCCAGGGAAGAGCTTCGACACAGACGATCGGATGTTCATCTCGGTAGACCTCGCTGAGCTGAGCCGCGCGGAGGCGCGCAGCGCATGGGGTGGAGACGACACGGCGACGTGGGATTATCGACGCGCCCCCGAACCGTCGGCGCTCGGAGACCCCGCACAGGGGAATCGTCGCTGACGGCGAGAAAATGCGCGGGCTGCTCCGTCTACAGCTCTCGGCAGGCCGGCGGGTCGACGCGACGTGGCGCGGTGCCGCGCGCGGCCGACGTCTGTCTGCCTCGCGGAGACCCGAACATGAGATCGCCCCCGCATGCGCCCCTGATCCTCCTCACGCTCCTCGGCGGCTGCACCGTCGGCCGCTCCGTGCTCGCCCCGGACGGGACCGACGCCGGCGCCATCGTCGACGTCCCCTCCGACCGAGGGAGCGACGCGCGCGTCGATACGGGCAGCCCGACCGACGTCATGGACGCCGCCGACGTGGCCGACGTCATGGACGCCGCCGACGTGGCCGACGTCACGGACGCCGCCGACGTGGCCGACGGAGACACGGGGCCCGCGACCACCTGCGACCTGGGCTTCGTCGCCTGCGGCGCCGACTGCGTGAACCTCACCTCCAGCACCGGCAACTGCGGCGCCTGCGGCAACGCCTGCCCCGCGGGCCAGGTGTGCCGCACGGGCGTCTGCGGAACCGCCTGCGCCAGCGGCAACACCCTCTGCGGCACCGAGTGCGTCACGCTCGGCGACGACAACTCCCACTGCGGCGCGTGCAACAACGCCTGCGCGGCGGGCGAGAGCTGCCAGTCGGGCGTGTGCGTCGCGCCCGCGATGGTGAGCACCATCGGGTGCGCCGACGGCACGCGCGAAGGCTTCACCGACCAGGCGCGCTTCCCGAACATCGCCGCGTGCGCGGGGGCGTGGTCGCTGCCCGGGATCTTCCCCGCGATCCCGGCCTCGCCTCAGGCGAGCTGCGCGACCTCCGGCAACTCCTCCACCACGGCGCCCGCGGACGGGATGGGGTGCAGCGCGTCGAACCTCTGCGGCGTCGGGTGGCACATCTGCAACGGCGGCGAGGTGCGCGCGCGCACCGGCGGCGTGACGGGCGGCTGCGCCGCGGCCACGGACCTCCCCCCGGACAGCTTCTTCTCCGCCGCGGTGTCGGGCCCGGGTTGCTTCCAGTGCGCGCTGCGCTCGTTCACCCTCACCGGCCCCGGGTGCCTCGCCATCTCGTGCTCGGCGCCCCCGACGAACTGCCAGGAGTCCGGGGACCTCAACAACGACGTCTTCGGCTGCGGCACCATCGGCCGCACCGTCGTGGGCGAGTGCGACGGGCTCGACCGCACCGGCGGGAACAACTGCGCCGACGTCGCGGGCACCACCTGGCGCTGCGGCGGCGAGACCATGGAGAGCCGCACGGTGACGAAGGTCGGCGCGGCCAACGGGGGCGTCCTCTGCTGCCGCTAGCGCAGGGGCCACGGAACACACCCAACCGGGAAGCACACACCATGAGCCACCGCACCGCTCGCCTCGCGCCCTCCCTCGTCGCCTGCCTCGCCCTCCTCGGCGCGGCGCGCACCGCGCACGCCCAGCGCGACGTCTCTCGCCTCGCGCTCCGCCTCGAGGGCGGCGCGGGCCTCGCGACCTCGTCACAACAACGCCACCAGCTCGGATACGACGGCGCCGTCGTCGACCTGAACCTCCGCCTCGCCTTCAACGTCGTCGACTGGCTCTCGCCGCAGGTGTCCGTGCACAACGGCTTCTTCGGCTCCACGGTGCAGAACCTCGACGGGGGCCGCACCCTGGCCTTCCAGGGCGGCCTCCGGGTCGAGCCCCGCCTCGGCCGCGTCGGGCGCCTCTGGATCGACGGCAACGCAGGGCTCGTCCTCACGGGCGACTCCCAGCGCTTCGGCTTCGACGCGGGCCTGGGCTTCGAGTTCGCGCTCGCGCCCTGGCTCTGCCTCGGGCCCTACGCCCGCTACCACGCGGTCTTCGCGAGCGCCTCGGCCAACGAGCCCTCCGACGCCGCGTGGTTGACCTTCGGCCTGTCGGTCACGCTGCGCCTCCCCCGCTCGGGCCCGCCCCCGAGCGACCGCGACGGCGACGGCGTCTTCGCCGACGAAGACCAGTGCGTCGACGTGCCGAAGGGGCCGAACCCCGACCCCGACCGCGAGGGCTGCCCGCGCCTCGACCGCGACGGCGACGGCGTCTTCGACGACGAAGACCAGTGCGTCGACGTCCCGCAGGGGGCGTCGCCCGACCCGAGCCGCCGCGGGTGCCCGAGGCTCGACACCGACCACGACGGCGTCTTCGACGACCAAGACCAGTGCGTGACCGCGCCCATGGGCGCGAACCCCAGCGCGACCCGCCGCGGGTGCCCCGACGTCGACACCGACAGCGACGGCGTCTTCGACTCGCAGGACCAGTGCCCCCAGGTGCACCGCGGCCTGCGCCCCGACCGCTCCCGCCTCGGGTGCCCGCTGCCCGACCGCGACGGCGACACGGTCATCGACCCCGAAGACCGCTGCCCCGAGGTGCCCGGAGACCCCGCCAACCACGGCTGCCCCGGGCGCGTCGTCACCCGCGGGGGGCGCATCGAGGCCCCGCCGGTGTTCTTCGCCACGAACCGCGACACGATCCTGTCGCGCTCGAACGCGACCCTCGAGGCCGTGGCCAACGTGCTCCGGGGCGTGCCCGACATCCGCCGACTCTCTGTCGAGGGCCACACCGACGACGTCAACGACGACGCCTCGAACATGGATCTCTCCAATCGCCGCGCGAACAACGTGATGCGGTGGCTCGTAGAGCACGGCGTCGACGCCTCGCGCCTCGAGGCCCACGGGTTCGGCGAGACCCGTCCCCTGCAGCCCATCGACGGGCTCCGGGGTCGCGCGCTCCGCGGCGCCCGCGCGGCGAACCGCCGGGTGGAGTTCCGCATCATCGACCCGCCGATGCCGCCCACGGTGTCGGCGCAGACCGCGTCGCGGCTCGACCTCCGCGAGGCCGCCGGCCCAGGCGAGGGACGACGTCACCGACGTCACCGACGCCGCCGCTGACCCGCCCCCGCAGGTCAGCCCTCGTGATCGTCGACGGTCGCGGGGGCGCTCTCACCCCCGATCAGAACGCTCGCAGCACCGCCCCCGTCGACCCGCCCGCGTACTCCGGCTCCCCCGGCGCGAGCAGCACCGCCGCCGTCGTCGCCCCCGCGATCACCGCCGCCGCGACGCCGACGCCGACCCAGAACCACGGCCTCGACGCCAGCGGGCGCGACCGAGGCGAGAGCGTCAGGCTCCGCGTCGCGCGCTCCCCCGGCGAGAGCGTCACGGCGCGGCTCAGGTCGACGTAGCCCTCCCGCGTGGCGCGCACCCTCCGCTCTCCCGGGGGGCCCGACCACTCCGCGGTGCCCCGGCCGAGCAGCGCGCCGTCGACGTAGAGCCTCGCGTCGGTGGGCGTCACGCTCAGCGCCAGCGACGCGGGCTCGGGGCGCAGCTCGACGCTCCGGCTCACCCGCGCGCCGGGAGCGACCTCGACGGTGAAGCGCTCGGCGACGTGACCCGGCGACGTGAGCTCGACCTGGTGCGACCCGGGGTCGAGCTCGAGCTGCCGCGGCACCGGCGCGACGACGCCGTCGACGCGGGCGGTGAGCGGGTCGGCGGAGACGCTCAGCGTGAGCGTGGCGATGGCGTCGGTCACCACGTTGAGGAGCAGCGCGGCGTCGCGGGCGACGTCGGGCTCGGACGAGGCCGCGGGCATCGCGAGGCACTCGCGCAGGGCCTGCCGTGCGTCGCGGAGACGCCCGAGCTGCCGTAGCGCGATGGCCACGTTGAGCGCGGTGCGCGGCCGGTCGACCAGCGACCGTGAGCGCTGAAAGTCCGCGAGCGCCTCGACCCAGCGGGACTCCCTCGCGTGAGCGACGCCCTCCTCGAAGGCCGCGCGAGCGCCCTCCTCCCCGGGGGCCACGGTCACGGGCGCGGTCTGCGCCGAGCACGGCGCGGGCGCGGCGGCGAGCGCCAGCCCGACCATCACTCCGCGCGGCCAGGCCGCGGTCGACCTCAGTACTCGGTGCGGAGC
>JAEYZO010000773.1 GCA_023428035.1 Pseudomonadota bacterium
TATCGTTGGGGCGGGGCGCCCGGGCCGCCGGCGGCGCCGACGCCGTTGGGGAGGGTGGTGACGACGATGGGCGCGCGCACGCCGAGGCGGTCGCACGCGCGGTGCACCGCGGCGCGCATCGACTCGCGGTTGAGACGTCGGAGCGCGGGGGGGCGCATCCACGGGAGCATCGGGGGAGAGACGACGTGCAGGTCGAGTCGCTCGTCGCCGGGCATCGCGCCGCCGGCGGTGGCCGCGGGCTTCGACGCGGAGGAGAGCCAGCCGCGCACCTTGCGGACGACGCGCTCGGCGTCGCGCTTGTCGAGGCGAGGCGGGCGCAGGCCGATGGTGTTGACCCAGACCGTGCGGTGCTCGCGCGCGACGCGGCGGAAGATGTGCTGGACGCTGGAGGGGTGACCGCCCCAGTCGTCTCCGAAGACGATGAACGAGCGACGGCGCATGGGGCGACGGTCTACGCGGCGGTGTCGGCGCGGGGCGCGAGGGCGGGCGCCTCGGTGGGGAGGAGGCCCTGCGCGGCGAGGCAGGCGCGGGCGCTGTCGAAGGGGAAGGCCCGGAGGAGCTCGGTGAGCCGGGCCTCGACCTGGTCGAGGTTGTGGTAGCTGCGCAGGGCCGCGAGGGGCGGGAGCTTGAAGCGCGGCTGGCGGGCGTCGATCTCCCAGGGGTGGAGGTAGACCATGAAGGGGCCCTCGGGGGCGATGCGCGAGAGGCCCCAGCGCGTCCACGCCATCGGGAGGAGGCGCAGGTACCCGCCGCCGCCGATGGGGACGTTCTTGCCCCCGAGGCGCACGGTGCTCGACGGGAACTCGACGAGGCCCGCGCCGGGGGACTCGGTTCGCTTGTGCGGGAGGCGGGGCGCGTCGGGGATGCCGTAGCGGTCGTGACGGATGGGGTAGATCGAGGCGTCGTACTCGAAGCCCGCGTCGAGGAGCTCGTCGAGGGCCCAGAGGGTGTCGCGCACGACGGAGAAGGTGGGCGCGCGGTAGCCCGTGACGGCGACGCCGCCCGTGTCTTCGAGGGTGGCCTTGGCGGCGCGGAGGTCTTCGCGGAACTGCGCGCGGTTCATCTGGGTGATCATCCGGTGGCCGTCGCCGTGGGAGCCGAGCTCGTGGCCCTCGGAGACGATGCGTCGGATGAGCGAGGGGTGACGTCGCGCGACCCACCCGAGGGTGAAGAAGGTGGCCCGCACCCGCTCCCGCGCGAAGAGGTCGAGGAGGGTCTGCGTCTGGAACTCGACTCGGCTCTCGAGGCGGTCCCACTCCGAGCGGTCGACGACCTTCACGAGGGCCTCGACCTGGAAGTACTCCTCGACGTCGACGGTGAGCGCGTTGGTGGCCATGCGCTCGACCCTACGCGAAATCACCGCGAGGCGCGACGCGCGGCTTGCGGGCGCCGCGGCGGGTCCGGTACGCATCGAAGCCCGAATGAGCACGGTGACCGAAGTCCCCACGGTGCGCGACGCGACGGAGTGGGACCGCGCGCGCTGGAACGGCTACGTCGAGCACCACCCCGCGGGCTCGGTCTACCACCGCTGGGACTGGCGCAACGTCTTCGCCAACGCCTATGGCACCCCGACGCGTTACCTCGTCGCCGAGCGCGACCGCCGGGTGGTGGGAGTGCTCCCGCTCTCGCGGCTGAGCGCGCCGGTCTTCGGCACGCAGCTCGTGGCCGTCCCCTGGTTCGGCCACGGCGGGGCGATCGCCGACGACGACGAGGCCTACGGCGCCCTCTTCTCCGCCGCGCGTCGGCTCCTGCCCGAGCTGGGCGCGAAGCGTGCGGAGCTGCGCCACGCTCACCCGGTCCCCACCGCGGGCCTGGTCGAGCGCGGCGACAAGGTGCTGATGCGGCTGTCTCTTCCCGCGACCGAAGACGAACTCCTGAAGGCCGTGGGCCCCAAGGCCCGCGCCGACATCCGCCGCCCCGAGAAGGAAGGCATGAGCTCGCACCTCGGCGGCGCCGAGCTCATCCCTGAGTTCCACCGGGCCTACGCCGCGGTGATGCGCGATCTGGGCTCGCCCTGCCACGCCGAGTCTCTGTTCGCGCGCACCTATGAAGAGATGCCCGAGCGCTGCTACGTCGCCGTGGTGCGCTACCAGGGAAGGCCCATCGCCGGGGGCTTCCTCATCGGGATGGGAGACACGGTCGAGATCCCCTGCGCGGGGGCGCTGCACGGCTTCTCGCGCCTGCGCGGCAACATGCTGCTCTACTGGGCGGCGATCTCCGAGGCGATCCGCCGGGGGTACAAGACCTTCAGCTTCGGGCGCTCGAGCCTCGACTCGGGCACCTTCGCGTTCAAGAAGAACTGGGGCGCCGTCCCGCACCCGCTGCCCTACCACTACGTGCTGCGCGAGGGAGACACGATGCCCGAGCACAAACCCGGCGACGGAGGCGCCCTCGCGAGGGTGGTCGCCGCGTGGCAGCGGCTGCCGGTGCCCGTGGCGACGACGCTGGGCCCGCGCCTCGTGAAGGGGATCCCGTAGTCGCCGCTAGCCCGGCTCGAACACCGGAGCCGCGCGGAGCAGCACCGCCGCGGCGTCGCCCGACACGCCCTCGATGAGTCGCGAGGTCGCTCGGATCATCGACGGGCTCCAGCGAGGGAGCTCTCCCGCGATCACGGCCCGCAGGTCGGCGCGCTCGGCGGCGCTCATGGCGAAGGGGCCTCCGCCGCAGCCGCGGCAGACCACCCCGCCGGCGAGGGGGTCGAGGGTGACCCGGGCGTTGTCGGGCGCGGGCGTGCCGCAGCGGACGCAGCGGTCGAAGGCGATCGCGTGGCCGGTATGCGCGAGGCACTCGAAGACGAAGCGCACCAGCGCGGCCCCCGCGCGGAGCGGGTCGGGCAGGGACTCGGCCTGGGCGTAGAGCTCCCCCAGGAGCAGGAACACCGCGCGGTCGGCGGAGGCGGGCTCGGCCAGGGCTCGGGCCACGCCGGTCGCGGTGATGGCCGCGGTCTGCCGTGGGAGCGAGAGGAGCAGCCCTGGCCACGCGCGCTCGATCTGGGCGTCGTCGAGGCGCAGGCCCTTGGAGCTCGGGGTGATGCCCACGCGGTAGAGCGAGAGGGGGTTGAGCCCGCTCATGAAGCGGCGGCGAGAGTTCTGCGCGCCAGGGGCGAGGGCCTCGACGCGGGCGCCGTCGTCGAGGAGGAGGACGACCCGGAGGTCGTGCTCGCGGACGGGCCTGCGGTCGAGGATGAAGGCGAGGAGGCGCTGCTCGCTCACGCCCTCAGGGTGAGGGAGCCCGAGCCCGCGCGCGAGAGCTGCTCGGGGCGGTCTTGCGAGCGCGGGCGGAGCAGGAAGGACATGGCCAGCGTCGCGAGGATGGCGAAGACCACCAGGGCGATGGCGAGGCCGAAGCGCCGGCCGCGGTCGACCCCGGGGGCCTCGGGGTTGAAGGCCAGGGGCTGCACGTCGCGCACGCGAATCTCGGTGCCGTAGCGAGCCAGGACGTCGTCGTGGGGCATCCCAAGTGCCCGAGCGTAGGCCTTGAGAAACCCACGGATGAAGGTGTCGCCCGGCAGCTCGGTGAAGCGCCCGTCTTCGAGGTGGGCCAGTGACTGAACCGGGATGCGCGTCGTGTCGGCGATCTCGTCGAGGGAGAGCCCGCGGCTCTCTCGCTCTCGTCGAAGGTACGTGCCGATGGACTCCATCATCGCCTCGGTGCAACGCCGCGCCGCGGGGGCGACGGCGGTCAGTGTCGCAGGGCCGCGCAGGCGCGACCCTCGTCGGTGGTCTCAGACAGCGCGACGCAGCGGGAGATGGCCTCGCTCGCCTGCTCGGGCTGCTGCAACTGGGTGTGGATGCGCGCCTTGATGAGCCACGCGAGCTGGAGGCGAGTGCACTCCTCGCGCGCGGGGTCGAGGGCGTGCTCCACGGCCTGGAGCGCCTGGGCGTGCTGCCCGAGGTCGAACTGAGACTGCGCGAGCCGCGCGAAGCCCACGCAGAACGCGGGCTGGAGCGAGACCGCCCGCTGGAGCGCCTCGACGGCGTGGGGGTGGTCGCCCTTGCGCTGGTAGGCCCAGCCCAGGTTGCCCCACGCGAGGTGCTGGGAGGTGTAGGTCACCTCGGCGGTGGCCTGGCGGAGCACCCGGATCGCGTCGTCGTAGCGGCCGACGTTCACGAGCACGGCGCCGAGGGTGTTGCGGGCCTCGGCGAGGGTGGCGCGGTCGCGCTCTTCGGTAGCCACGCGGGGCTCGAGCAGGGCGATGGCCCGGCGGAGCTCGGTCTCGGCGCGGTCGTACATCCGCAGGTCGTTGGCGAAGACGATGCCGAGGTAGAGCCGGGCCTCGGCGTTCTCGGGGTCTAGGCGCGCCGCGCGCTCCCACGCCACGATGGCGGCGCGGGGGTTGTGCTCGTCGGCGTAGAGGCCGCGGCCCAGGTTCACGTCGGCTTGCGATCGCACGCGGGATTCCTCGCTCACGCCGCCCGTGCAGGACCATCCTGCGGCGGTAAGCCAGACCATCAAGCAAGCGATCGCGGGGGCGGCGTGTCGTGTCGTCGTCACTGCGCTCCCCGGCGACCCAGAGGGGGAGACGATGTAACCGACCCCACGCCCCAGGGTCAACGGGGAATTTGACAGCCCGGGTGGGGCCTCACTGCCGCACCTGCTCCTGCATCCCGAGGAGGGCGAAGAGACGGCGCAGGGCGTCGATGTCGTCGATGGCAACTTTCTCTTCGGAAATGCGGATGTACTGCCCCTCGCGGAGCTGGAGCACCGTGCGCTTGACGGTGTCGACGTCGAGCCCCGAGCGGGCGGAGAGCTCCAGGGGGGTGACAGCGACCGAGGTGCTGCCCGTCGTGCGGCCGCCGTCGGTGGCGAGCTTGAGGAGGGCGTTCACGACCTTCGAGGGCTGGTCTCGGAGGAGGGCGTTCTCCATCTGGTCTTCGAGGTCGCGCAGACGTCGCACGAGCTGCTGGACGAGGCGAGAGGCGACCTGGGCCGAGCCCTGGAGGAGCTGGTTGAACGTGTCGGGGTCGAGGGCGAGCACGACCACGTCGGAGAGGGCGACGGCGGTGGAGGTGCGCTGGGTGCCTGGGAGGAGGGCGCCCTCGCCGAAGAGGTCACCCGGGCGGAGGATCTGCAGCGAGCGCTCGACGTTGCGCACGCGCTTGAGCACGCGCACGCGGCCGTCTTGGAGCATGAAGACCTCTCGCGCGGGCTCGCCTTCGCGGAAGAGCACGTCGCCGTTATTGTAGCGGCGACCGAAGTGCTCGAGCAGCCGGTCGCGCTCCGACGGAGAGATCTCGCTCATCGTGGGGTGTAGAGGGTGATAGCCCAGGTGCGCCCCGCGAGAGAAGCGTTGACTCGCCGTGGGCGCTCTGGCATACACCGCAGCCCGTCGCCGGTGTAGCTCAGTCGGTTAGAGCAGGGGAATCATAATCCCAAGGTCGTTGGTTCAATTCCGACCGCCGGCACCCTGAAACCCCTTCCCTGGAAGGGGTTTTGTCATTTCGGGGGTCCGCGCCGTGCTCTACTGCGAGGTGATGCTCCGCCGCGTCGCACCGTGGCTCGCGCCTTTCGTCATCGGCTGCGCGTCGACCACCGCCACGCTCACCACCGACGCGTCGGTGAGTGACGTCGCCGTGGTGCCCGACGCGTTGGTGTGTACACCCGGCGAGTTCACGCTGACGCGTAACGACCCCGAGGTGCTGCTCGTGATCGACCGCTCGGGATCGATGGCGCTCGACCTGTCGGGGGGCACGGGCAGACCCTCGCGCTGGGAGGCGCTCCAGGAGTCCCTCTCGGGGAGCCTCGCCGCGTACGACGACAGCGTCGCGATGGGCGCGCTGTTCTTCCCCGACCCCAGCGTTCGAGTCGACTGCGCGGTGGCGAGCTCGCCCACGGTGTCGCCGAGACGCGGCGCGCTCGCGTCGGTGCTCGGGGTCTTCGCGCGCGGCACCGACGGTCGCACACCGACGTGGGCCGCCCTGCGATCAGCGGGCGCGTACCTCGGAGCGCGCGCCGCGCCGGGGAGGTCCCTCGCGATGGTGCTGGCGACCGACGGCGCGCCCAATTGCAACGGCTCCCTCGACGGCCAGCGCTGCACCTGCACCGGCCTCGGGGGCACGGGTCAGCAGTCCTGCGAGGTCGACCCCGCGCTCTGCCTCGACGACCAGCGCACCGTCGAGGCCGTGCTCACGCTCGCGCGCCAGGGCATCCCCACCTACGTGGTCGGGATCGACGGCGACGACGACCCGACCCTGGTCACGGTGCTCGACCGCCTCGCCACCGCGGGGGGGCGTCCCAACCCCGCGTCCGCGGGGCAGCGACGGTACTACTCCGCGCGCAGCCCCGAGGACCTCGCGTCGGCCTTCGACGCCATCCAACGGTCGATCACCCGCTGCGAGCTGCACGCGCCCTCGCGGCCGTCGGACGAAGACTCCGTCGATGTCCTCGTCGACGGCGTCGCCGTCGCGAGGGACCGCTCCCGCGCCGACGGCTGGGATTGGACCTCCACGAGCGGCGCGACCTTGGGCCTCTACGGCGCGACCTGCGAGCGCCTCTCGTCAGGGGCGGGCGTGGTGCGGGTGCGCTTCGGCTGCCGTCAGTGACGTCGTCGACGACGCGACGCGAGCGCCGCGACGCCCAGAGCGATCACTCCGAAGCGTGATCTCGCGGGCGAGCCCGACGAGCTCCCGGGGACGCTGCACCCGCAGCCCGACTCCTCGGGCAACGACGTGAGCTCCGAGCTGCCAGGGTCGCCCGCGTCCTCGCGGGGCGTACCACCGCCCGCGTCGGCCCGAGCGCCCGCGTCGACCTCGACCGGCACGCCGGAGTCCTCCCTGACCGGAGGCTGGCCCAGGTCTTCAGGGGCGCCCGCGTCGGGCGAGGGCCCCGAGTCGCTCGGCCCCGAGTCTCGCGCCGCGCCCGTGTCGGCGCGCGCTCC
>JAEYZO010000846.1 GCA_023428035.1 Pseudomonadota bacterium
TCGCGGGCCCGCGCGATCTGGCGCGACGGCGCCCTGGTCGACGCGGTGGTCGCGAAGAGCGTCGAGGTGCGCGGCCGCTACGGGGTGGTCGGGCACACCGTCACGGTGCGCTTCAACGGGCACGACGGGAGGCCGCGCGAGGCGACCTTCTCAGGCGTGCGGCAGGTGGTGGTGCGGCCGAAGGTGCTGGTGCTCGGAGACGGCGTGGGGCTGTGGGTGCCCGCGATGCACGGCGGGACACACATGATCCCCGCGTGCTTCAGGGTCGCCCGCGCGCGCTCCGCGGGGTGAGCGGGGCGTCGAGGCCGTTGGCCCTCACCCCCAGCCCCTCTCCCACTACGTCTTTGCATTGGTCAGAAGTGTGGGTGGCGGTGGGCGTCGAGGCTGTTGGCCCTCACCCCCACGCCCCTCTCCTACCGCGTGCGGCGGGCTGTGGGCCCTCACCCCCAACCCCTCTCCCACGTAGTGCTCAGGATTGACCTCATCTCGCTCGCGGCCACACGCGGCTTTTCTCGTCCATTCCACGCTGCACCGCGGGCGCTTCTGCGGGCGCGGGTGCTCGCACGGACACCGAGTCGCGGCGGACGAGCCGCCGCGTTCGCGGGATCAGCTCTCAGGCGTCGCGGGTCCTTCCCCTCCGACTTCGCGAGTCACTCGGGAATTCCCGCGCAAACCGCTCCCAGAGATGAGGTCGATCCTGAGCACTACGTGGGAGAGGGGCGGGGGTGAGGGCCAACGGCCCCGTCGGCGTGCCGTTGCGCAGGAGGTTGCCCCTGCCCGTCGGCCACGGCGCGCAGCCCGTCGATGAGCCCGGCACCGTGAACACCAGCACGCCCTCTCCGCGCGGGGTGGTGTCCTTCAATGACACCAGCAGCTCGAGCGCGCCGTCTCCGTCGAGGTCGGCTACCGCGGGCACCGCCATCGCGCCTCGACCCGGCAGCGCCACCCGCTGTTGGATCATCCCTCGCGCGTCGAGCACGTAGAGCGCCGCGCCCCCCGCGCTCGCGCTGTAGGTCGCGAAGATCACCTCGGGACGTCCGTCTCCCGTGAGGTCGGCGATCACTACACCCGCGGTGAGCACCGTCGTGTCGGTGGTGTACACCGTCGACCAGCGGCCCGAGCGGTCGGCGCCCACGCACCACACGCGGCCGTCGAAGCCCGCGAAGACCATCTCGGGCCCCGCGCTCTCGGGCTGAAGATCCGCCACCGCGACCTGGTTCGTCGCGCCCACGATGTTGTCGCCGAGGTCGCGCAGGCCCGCGAGGTAGGGGCGCACCTCGAAGGGCCTCTCCCAACCAGGGACGCGCGTTCCGTCAGGGCGCAGCGCCCACAGAGCGACGCCGCGCTCGCGGTCGGACTGCGACGCGTTCTGCACCGAGGCGAGGGCGACGATCTCTCGTCGGCCGTCTCCGTCGAGGTCGACGATGGCCGGCGCGGTGTTGGTGAAGTGCGCCTGGTCGGAGCTGTCTTCGCGCTCGCTGTAGCCCTGCATCGCCTCGGCGTAGTCGTGCAGGAAGCGCACGCCGGGCACCCGGGTCACCCGGCGGAAGATCGAGGCCGCGCGGAAGGCCTCGCCCGAGCCGTGGTGCCAGGAGATGTACGCGTTGTCCATCGGCGCGAGGACGTCCATCGACGTGTCGCCGTCGAGGGGGCCCACCGCGAGGTTCTGGTCGAAGCCCCCCGTGACGTAGCAGCTGTCGTCGCAGCCCGACGAGCCGCCGGTGTTCGGTGGCCAGCCCGGCATCGCGCTCCCGTCGCCCCGCCACGCCATCAGGAAGTCCCGCTGGCCGCTCTCGCGCAGGGTGGTGGTGCTCGCGGCGACGAGCTCCGCGCGGCCGTCTCCGTCGAGGTCCCCCGCGGCGAGCGCGCGAAGCTCCGAGCGCCACCGCGCGGGAAAGCCCCGCAAGGGTTGCCCCTGCGCGTTGAAGGCCGCGACCGCGTCGCCCGAGGCCGCGGCGACGTCGAGACGTCCGTCTCCGTCGAGGTCGACCACCACCGGCGAGGCCCACACCCGGCCCGAGCCGGCGTTGGCCCTCCAGCGCATCGCGCCGTCGTGGCCGTACACGGCCACCGAGCGCTCGCGCGCGACGACCACCTCGGGGCGGCCGTCTCCGTCGAGGTCCGCCACGCCGGGTGAGGCCAGCCACGCGTCGCCGTCGAGGCCCGAGAGGGCGAGGGTCTGCCGCGGGGGCATGGTGGCCTCGCGGCCTCCTCCCGTGGCGGCCGCGCACGAGGGCATCGGCAGCGGCGCGTCGGCGGGCACGACCGGGACGTCACGAACGGAGCCTCCGGTGTCGCGCGGGGTCGACGCGTCGGTGGTGGTGTTGCTGGTGCCGCCGCCGGCCGCGGCGTCGCATCCGAGGGCGAGGGCGCAGAGCGCGAGGTGCCGTGCGTTCATGGGTGTCGCCTCGGGGGCGATGGTAGCGCCATCCACCCCCGACCTGCGCTGTGCGATGTGGCGCCGACGCCGCGGTTGCCCCGGCGGGACGGTAGGCGTTACTCCAGCCTCGCCACAGGGGGGCGTGGGGTTCTCCTGGGCTGATCACTCCTGGGGGAGTCCGTGGCTCTACACCGTCTGTTTCTGATCGGCGCGCGCCGCGCGCGCCGCGCCGCGCTGCTCGACGCGCTGCGCGAGGCCGGGGTCACGCCCACCATCGCGCTACGAGACACCATCGAGCGCGACGACCCGAGCTCCGCGGCCCTGGTGGTGGAGTCCGCCGAGCTCGCGCGCGTCGACGCGCTGCGGGCGAAGCTCACCGACGCGGGCTTCGAGGTCTTCGTGAGCGAGGGCAGCGCGTGGTCCGACCGGGTCACCGACGCGCTGGGCGGGGTGATCTCTCCGGGGGCGCTCTCGCTCCGCGCGAAGGCCGTGCTCGCCGCCGCGGCCCTGGTGCTCGCCCTGGGCGCGGGCGCCGTGGGGCTCTCGCGCGTGGTGAGCCCGGGCGAGTCGCGCCCCAGCCGTGACGACGACCCTCCGGCGCAGACCTCGCCTCAGACCTCTCCCCGCCCGGGGTCAGCGAGGGAGATCTCGCTCTCGGCCTCTCCCATGAGCGAGGCGCCGCCCGCGCGGGACCTTCGACCCTCAGGAGGCTTCGACCTCGACCCTGAGACCCTCGCGCTGGAGCTCGGGGCCTTCGTCGGCGGCGGGCTCGCGGCCCTCGCGGCGGGGTGGGCGCTGCGGCTCCGGCGTGGGCCACCCTCGCGCGACGACGTCCCCGACGAGGGCGCGCGCGTCACCCACGCGTCGACGGCGCGGCTGGTGCTGGGA
>JAEYZO010000881.1 GCA_023428035.1 Pseudomonadota bacterium
GCGCCGCGCTGGCCTAGAGCTCTCTGCCTGGACAGCCCTCGTGCGCGACGCTCTCTCCGCCTTCGACGCGGGCCTCGCGCAGAAGCTCGTCGGCGCCCGCCGCGTGGACTTCGCGCTCCCCGCCCCCGTCGACCCGCTCACCGCGCTGCGCCGCCTCGACGCGCGCGCTGGAGAGGGGACCGTGCGCTTCCTCTTCGCGCGCGGTGACGCGGCCTTCGTCGGCGCTACCCCCGAGACCCTCGTCTCGAAGCGCGGTCGCGCCGTGTACGCCGACGCCCTCGCCGGGACCCTCCCCCGAGTCGGAGACGACGCCGCCGCGCGAGAGGCGCTCCTGCACGGGGCGAAGGAGCGCGCCGAGCACGCGCGCGTCGTGGACTTCGTGCGCGAGGCCCTCTCGCCGTGGTGCGAGGTCACCGGCCCCGAGGTGCCCGGCGTGAAGACGCTGCCCTCGGTGCATCACCTGCACACGCCGTTACGGGGCGAGCTTCGCGACGACGTCGACGCGCTCACCCTCGCGGCGGCGCTGCACCCGACGCCCGCCGTCGCGGGCACGCCGCGGGAGGTCGCGATGGAGTGGCTGCGTGCGCACGAGCCTCACCCGCGGGGTTGGTACGCGGGCCCCTTCGGCTGGGTCGACGCGAACGGAGACGGGCGCTTCGTGGTGACCCTACGCTCCGGCGTGCTCCGCGGAGACCGCGCGTGGGCGTGGGTGGGCGCGGGGCTCGTCCCCGGCTCGGACCCAGCCAAAGAGTGGGACGAGACCACCGCGAAGCTCGCGACCTTTCGCGTCGCGCTGGGAGAGCCGTGAGCGACGGAGACCTCCACACCGAGCAGGCCCGCTGGCTGGTCTCGGCCCTCGCCGACGCGGGGGCGCGCGACGTGGTGCTCTCCCCCGGCTCGCGCTCGACGCCCCTCGCCCTCGCCGTCGCGCGGGAGCCTCGGGTGCGACTGCACGTGCATATCGACGAGCGCGTCGCGGCCTTCTTCGCGCTGGGGATCGCGCGGGTGACCCGCGTCCCGCCAGTGCTGGTGTGTACGTCGGGCACCGCGGGCGCGCACTGGCTCCCCGCGGCCATCGAGGCGGCGCAGTCGTACCTGCCGCTCCTCCTCCTCACCGCCGACCGCCCCTGGGACGCCTACGACTGCCACGCCCCGCAGACCATCGACCAGGTCGACCTCTTCGGCCGCTACGCGCGCCACCGCGCCGAAGTGGGCCTCCCCGACGAGGGAGGCCTCGCCGCCGTCGGGCGCGTCGCCGCGCAGTGCGTACACCTCGCGGTGTCTCCGACGCCCGGCCCCGTGCACCTCAACGCGCGCTACCGAAAGCCCCTGGAGCCCGTCTCTACCGCGAAGGACGAGCCCTGGCGCGCCGCCCTCGACGCCCGCCGCGAGCGCGGCGCCACGAGGGCCTTCGCGCCCGCGGTGTCTCCCTCGAAGGAGGCTGTGGGCGCGTTGTCTGAAGCGATCGCGTCGGCGTCGCGGGTGGTGTTCGCGTGCGGTCCTTCGATCGGTCGCGCGCCGCGCGGAGAGGTCGAGGCCCTCGCGGCGAGGGTGGGCGCGGTGCTGCTCGCGGAGACGACGAGCGGGCGTCGTCACGGAGACCACCGCGGCGCCACGCTCTGCGCGGGCTTCGAGGTCGCGCTGCGGTCTCCATCGTTCCGAGCGCGGGTGGAGCCCGAGCTGGTGGTGTGCTGGGGGCTCCCGCCGACGGCGACGTCCTTCGCGGTGTACGGTGGACGCGCGCCGCGGTGGGTGGTGTCTCCGCATGGCTGGCCCGACCCCGCGGGAGACGCGACGGCGCTGGTGGTGGGCGAGTGCGACGACGTGGCGCGCGCGGTGTCATCGCGGGTGAGCGCGAGAGGCGGTGGTGCGTGGCTCGCGGAGTGGGAGCGCGCGAACGCGGTGGTCGAGGTCGCGGCGCGAGAGAGCGCCGACGGAGACGCGCTCACCGAGGCGTCGACGGCGCGGGTGGTGAGTGAGGTGTTGGGCGACGGCGCGACGCTGGCGCTGGGGAACTCGATGCCCGTGCGTGACATCGACACCTTCGCGCCGGCGACGGAGCGGCGGTGGACGGTGCTCCACCAGCGAGGGGCGAGCGGGATCGACGGGCTGATCGCGGGCGCGGCGGGGGCGCGGGCGGCGAGTGACGGGCCCGTGCTGGTGGTGGTGGTAGACGTGTCGATGGCGCACGACGTGGGAGGGCTGAACGCGCTGCGCGGCGCGGGCGGGGGCGCGGTCGCGCTGGTGGTGCAGAACGGGGGCGGGCGGATCTTCGCGGAGCTCCCGTTGGGGAAGATGGCGCGCGAAGACGCGGAGGTGGGGGCGGTGTTCGAGCGGTGCTTCCTCACGCCGCAGGGGGTGGAGCTCGCGGGCGCGGCGGGCGCCTACGGGGTGGAATACGCGCGCGTGGAGACGGTGACGGCGCTGCGCGACGCGCTCACGAGGGGCTTGAGCAGCGAGCGCCCGGCGGTGATCGAGGCGGTGGGCCCAGCGGAGGACGGCACGGCGCGGCGGGCGGCGCTGCGCGAGCGGGTGATAGAGGGGTTGGGGTAGCCCAGGAGCCCCTGCGCCCGTGTACGCTCCGCTCGCCATGAGCGACGACCCGCTGCTCACCGCCCTCGGCCGCGCCTGGGACCGCGCCGTCGCCACCACTGGCGCGCACGAGCTCCCGCGCGAGTACGTCAACGTGATCCTCCCGCTGATGCCCGAGTCCGCGCCGGACATCCTGCGGGCGCTGCGCGACATCCCCGGATTCGGCGAGGGGTGGCTGCTCCGCGACCACGCGCCGCTGCTCGCCCGCTACGCCCCCGACCTCTTCCTCGAGCGCGTGGGAGCGATCCCCCTCCCGTTCCCGCGCGCGGTGCTCGTCGCCGACGCGGCGCTCGGCGTGTCGATGGAAGAACGCCAGCCCTTCCGCGAGCGCGCCCTGGCCTTGCTCGCAGCAGAGACGAAGCCCACCGAGCGCCTCCTGGCCCTGCTCGGGTGGGCCCGCGCCGAGGAGCCCGGCCCCGCCGTCGACGCCCTCCTCTCCGAGGCGCGCGCGCTGTTCCCCTCCGTCGACGCCCGCGACGCGTGGCGCGTGGCGCATCGCCTGTACGACCCAACAGCGGCCGCCCTGGGGGCGGG
>JAEYZO010000636.1 GCA_023428035.1 Pseudomonadota bacterium
ACGCCGCGCCGTCCGAGGCCACGGCGCTCGCGCCCACGCCTCCGCCGGTCGACGACGGCCCCGCCGACCCGGGCGACCTGGTGCGCGAGTACCGCGAGCTCCCGCAGCCCCCGGGGCGCGTCACCGACGAAGACTGCGGCGGCGCCCAGTCGACCTGGCTCTTCCCCGAGATGACCGACGCGCAGGTGCGCCAGCAGCTCCGCGACTCGGGCTTCTCTGGCGCCTCGCTCGCCGGGCTGGAGTCGCACCTGCGCTGCGAGACCAACGGGTGCAGCGTCGACGCCTCCGACGCCGTGCTCCTCTCGCTCCCCGCCGAGGCCCGCGGGCACATCTACCGCTCCCTCGGCCGCTACAACGGCGCGATGTTCTCGGCCATCCCCTTCCGACGGCCGCTGCGCTTCGGCCGCTGGGAGGACATCGACGGCGTGCCCCCGCGGGTGCGCGACCTCCTGCGCCGCGCGAGCTGGGTCGAGAACGACACGCAGTACTTCGTCGACGTGGCGATGGCCTGCCGCACGCTCAGCGACCCGACCGAGCGCCGGCAGCTCTTCGAGACCCTCAACCGCCGTTACCTCATCGCGCTCTCGGTGCACGTCACGCCGAGCACGAACCTCGCGCCCCTGGTGCGCTACTGGTCCGCGGCGCGGCCCCCCGAGGTGGTGCGGGGCATCTTCGAGCGCGCGCAGCGCGCCGCGACCGACGGCGGCACGGGGCTCGTGAACGTGCGGGAGTTCCTCCCCACGATGGCCCGCCGGCGCCTCGACACCTTCCCCCGCCGCGAAGACCCTCCCTTCGACTGCTTCTGGACCTCGCTGCGCTTCTTCGACGACGCCGCCGAGAGCGTCGACCCGCCCGGCAACGAGGGCTTCGTCGCCGAGCTCGGTCAGCGCTGGGAGCGCATCCCCCCCGAGCGCCTGCGCTTCGGCGACATGATCGTGCTCTACGACCACGGCAACCCCGTGCACGCGATGACCCACGTCGCCGAAGACATCGTGTTCACCAAGAACGGCGGGAGCCTCATCCGGGCGTGGCACTTCATGTCCGGCGACGACGTGCGCCGCGACTACGTGTTCAGCACCGAGACCCGGATCTTCCGCCGCCGCCCTCGCTGAGCGCCCCTTCCCACCGCGGGTCAGCTCTGGCGCATTTCGAGGCTCGATCGTTCCGGTCGCCCTCCGCCCTCCGCCCTCGCTGAGCCCTCACCCTCGGCGCGAGAGGGTGTAGAGCGTCTGCCCGCGCACGTTCTCGTCGATGTGCAGCGGCTGGCGCAGCGAGGGGTGCGCGCGCTGCGAGCAGTCGTGCCGCTCGCAGATGCGGCAGGTCACGCCCACGGGCACCACGATGCGCGGGTTGTCGAGGTCGACGCCGTCTGCGTAGACGAGCTCCCGCGCGTGCTCGACGCGGCACCCGAGCCCGATCGCCTGCACGGGCTGCTGGTCGTGAAAGCCCCCGGCGTCCTTCATGATCGAGCGCGCGAGGCAGAAGTACACCTCGCCGCCGGGCATCTCCGAGATCTGGATGCGGATCATCCCCGGCGTCAGGAACGCCTGGAAGACGTTCCACCGCGGGCACGCGCCGGAGAAGCGCGCGAAGCGGATGCCCGAGCCGCTGTAGCGCTTCGAGATGTTCCCCGCGACGTCGATGCGGATCATGTGGAAGGGCACCCCCTCGGCCCCGCTCCGCCGCAGCGTGGTGAGCCGGTGGCACACCTGCTCGAAGCCCACGCGGAACCTCCGCCCCAGCACGTCGAGGTCGTAGCGCTCCCGCCGCGCCGCCTCGAGGAAGCTCCCATAGGGCATCACCACCGCCCCCGCGAAGTAGTTGGCCAGGGCGACCCGGGCGAGGGCGCGCGCGTCGGCGGTCGCCAGCGTCGGGTCTTCGCAGAGCGCGTCGAGCGCCTCTCGGCACTCCAGGAGCGCGATCTGGTGCGCGAGCTGAAAGGTCCGCGAGCGCGTCGGGAGGAGCTCCGAGAGGAAGATCCGCTTCGCGGCTCCGTCGTAGCGCCGCAGCGTGCCCCGCTCGTCGACGCTGCGCACCACCGTGACGGAGACCCCGTGCGCCCTCACCAGGTGCTCGGCGAGGCCCCGGAACATATCGTCGGTCTCGAGCCCCGCCCGCTGCCAGAGCGACTCCGCCGCCGACTCCAGCGCGTCGAAGTGGTTGCCCCGCGCCTGGATGAAATCGTTCACGTCCTCCGACGGCGAGCGCAGCGCGCTGGCGGCCGGGTGGTCGTCGCCCGCGATGAACCGCTGCGCCATCGCGTCGGCCTGCCCCTGCGACTCGCGCCACGCGCGGTAGAGCGTGAGCACCGCCCGCGCGGCCCCCGGCGACGACTGCACCAGCTCGCGCACGTCGGCGTTGGTGAGGTGGTCCCCGTCGAACAGCGGGTCGCTGAAGACCTCCATGAGCTCGGGCTCGAGCCTCGCCTCGGCGCCGCTCGAGAACGCGCTCAGCTCCACCGCGAGGGCCTCGGCGACCTTCAACAAGAGCGTGCCCGGCATCGGCCGCTTGTTGTTCTCGATGAGGTTCAGGTAGCTGGCCGAGACGCCCAGCCTCTCGGCCAGCGCCACCTGCGACAGCTCCCGCTGTCGACGGAGCATCCGGACCTTCTCGCCGAGCCTCGCGCTCGCGCCCTCGCGGGCCATCGTCACCTCTCCGGGGTGGGTCCTGGTCAAAGTCAATGACAGATGTTTCAGCCTGTCATTGACGCTGGTTTACAGCGAGAACACAGCCACACGCAACGCTGGCTTGCTGTCAAAGCCCCAGAGGCGAAAGGTTCGGCCGCCATGACGACGACGGGAGAGGTGAAGGTCCTGGGCGAGCATCGCCCCGGGTACGAGCGGGTGCTGACCCCCGAGGCGCTGGCCTTCGTGGCGGCGCTGGTGCGGCGCTTCACGGGGTGCGTCGACGAGGTGCTCGCGGCGCGCGAGGCGCGGCAGGCGGCCTTCGACGACGGCAGCGGGTGGCGCTTCGACCCGGCCACCGCGGGCGTGCGCGCGGGCGACTGGAAGGTCGCGCCGCTCCCCGAGTGCATCCTCGACCGGCGGGTGGAGATCACCGGGCCCGTCGACCGCAAGATGATCATCAACGCGCTGAACTCCGGCGCGAACGTGTTCATGGCCGACTTCGAGGACTCGAACTCCCCCACCTGGGACAACCAGGTGCGGGGGCAGATCAACCTCGCCGACGCGGTGCGCCGCGAGATCACCTTCCGCGACGAGGCGCGCGGCAAGGACTACGCGCTCAACGACGAGACCGCGGTGCTCTTCGTGCGGCCGCGCGGGTGGCACCTGCGCGAGAGGCACCTCACCGTCGACGGCCGCGACGTGCCGGGGGGCCTCTTCGACTTCGGGCTGTTCTTCTTCCACAACGCGAAGGAGCAGGTGAAGCGCGGCGCGGGGCCCTTCTTCTACCTGCCGAAGATGGAGCACCACACCGAGGCGCGGCTCTGGAACGAGGTCTTCGTCGCCGCGCAAGAGGCCCTCGGGGTGCCGCGAGGGACCATCAAGGCCACGGTGCTCATCGAGACCCTGCCCGCGGCCTTTCAGATGGATGAGATCCTGTACGAGCTGCGCGAGCACTCCGCGGGGCTCAACTGCGGCCGCTGGGACTACATCTTCTCGTTCATCAAGAAGCGCGCGAAGGACCCGTCGGCGCTCCTCCCCGACCGGGGCCAGGTCACGATGGACAAGGCCTTTCTCAAGGCCTACGCCGAGCTCCTGATCCACACCTGTCACAAGCGCGGCGCGCACGCGATGGGGGGCATGGCCGCGCAGATCCCGATCAAGGGCGACGAGGCCGCCAACGAGGCCGCGCTCGCGCGGGTGCGCGCCGACAAGCTCCGCGAGGTCACCGCCGGTCACGACGGCACCTGGGTCGCCCACCCGGGCCTCGTGGGCGTCGCGAAGGACATCTTCGACGCGCACATGAAGGGCCCCAACCAGCTCGACCGCGCCCGCGACGACGTGCGCGTCACGAGCGAAGACCTGCTCCGCCCGCACGAGGGCACGCGATCGATGGAGGGCCTGCGCCACAACGTGCGCGTGGGCGTGCAGTACATCGAGGCCTGGCTCCGGGGGAACGGCTGCGTGCCGCTCTACAACCTCATGGAAGACGCCGCGACGGCGGAGATCTCCCGCGCGCAGGTGTGGCAGTGGCTGCGCCTCGGGGTGGCCCTCGACGGCGAGGCGCTCACGACCGAGACGCTGCGCCGGGTGATCGACGAGGAGATGGCGCGGGTGCGCGACGAGGTGGGCGAGGCCCGCTTCGAGCGCGGGCGCTTCAATGAGGCGAGGTCGCTCTTCGAGCGGCTGTCGACGGCGGAGCGCTTCGAGGAGTTCCTCACGCTCCCCGCCTACGAAATGTTGGACGAGACCGCCCGGGGCGAGTGACCCGCGGGCGCACGAGAACACGAACAGGAGAACATCGAATGTCTACCGGCAAGAACGCGCAGGGCTACGTGACCGACGCTCCCGCGGGGCGCTACGACGGCATCGAGCGGCCGTACTCCGTCGCCGACGTGCAGAAGCTCCGCGGGTCGATCCGCATCGAGCACACCCTCGCGCAGCTCGGCTCCCGCCGCCTCTGGAAGCTCCTTCATGAGCTCCCCTACGTGAACTCCCTCGGCGCGCTCACGGGCAACCAGGCCGTGCAGCAGGTGAGGGCGGGGCTGCAGGCGATCTACCTCTCGGGCTGGCAGGTCGCCGCCGACGCGAACAGCGCCGGGCAGATGTACCCCGACCAGTCGCTCTACCCCGTCGACTCGGTGCCGACCGTGGTGCGCAAGGTGAACCAGGCGCTCACCCGGGCGGACCAGATCGACCACTCCGAGGGCAAGGGCGAGCGCTACTGGTTCGCGCCCATCATGGCCGACGCCGAGGCGGGCTTCGGCGGGCCGCTCAACGCCTTCGAGCTGATGAAGGCGATGATCGAGGCGGGCGCCTCGGGCGTTCACTTCGAAGACCAGCTCGCGTCGGAGAAGAAGTGCCGGCACATGGGCGGCAAGGTGCTCGTGCCCACCGCGCAGTTCATCCGTACGCTCGTCGCCGCGCGCCTCGCCGCCGACGTGATGGACGTGCCCACGGTGCTCGTCGCCCGCACCGACGCCGACAGCGCCAAGCTCCTCCTGTCGGACAACGACGAGCGCGACCACGCGTTCATCGACCAGGCCAAGGGCCGCACCCCCGAGGGCTTCTTCACCCTCAAGGGCGGGGTCGAGTGCGCCATCGCTCGGGCCCTCGCCTACGCGCCCTACGCCGACCTGCTCTGGTGCGAGACCTCGACCCCCGACCTCGACCAGGCGAAGCGCTTCGCCGAGGGCGTGCGCTCGAAGTTCCCCGGCAAGATGCTCGCGTACAACTGCTCCCCCAGCTTCAACTGGAAGAAGCACCTCGACGACGCCACCATCGCGAAGTTCCAGCGGGAGCTCGGGGCGATGGGCTACAAGTTCCAGTTCGTCACGCTGGCGGGCTTTCACACCCTCAACCACGCGATGTTCTCGCTGGCGGCGGACTACCGCGAGCGCGGCATGGCCGCCTACGCCGACGTGCAGACCGCCGAGTTCGCCTCGGAGAAGCAGGGCTACACCGCCACGCGCCATCAGCGCGAGGTCGGCACGGGCTACTTCGACGAGGTCTCGCAGGTCATCACCGGCGGCAAGTCGTCGACCGTCGCCCTCGCCGACTCGACCGAGGCCCACCAGTTCTGACGCCCGCTCGCGCCGTCGCGGCGGGCGCCCGCCGCCGGGGGGCCCCCCCCGGGGGG
>JAEYZO010000941.1:0-5000 GCA_023428035.1 Pseudomonadota bacterium
GGCGTGGCCCTGCGAGGCGGGGGCGCTGCACGAGGCCTGGCGCTCGGTGGCCGCGCGGCTGCGGCGGATGACCCCGGCGTCGGCGGCGGTGGAGCCTTACGCGAAGGCGCGACGGGGGTACAACGACCTCCTGCGCTCGGTGGGCGTGGCGTAGCCGCGGCGCGCGCTCAGTCCTTCACGAGGTCGTCGAAGGCGCGGTCGAAGTCTTCGACGTTGGGCGCGGGGGTCGAGCGCGGCGCGCTCGGCGCGTAGCCCTGCAGCGCCATGAGCTTCTGCGGGATGTCCCTGAAGCCCGGGTCTCGCTTCTCGACCTTCTGGAAGTAGTACAGCGCCTCGGCGAGGTCTCCGAGCAGCTCGTAGGCGTTGCCGATCTCGTAGTAGAGCCCGAGCTCCTCGTGCTCGGTGCGCTGCGGCGCCTGCAACCCCCGGCGGAAGTGCTCGATCGCCAGGGGCACCTCGGCCTTCTCCAGGTAGCACATCCCGATCATCATCTCGCCGATGCACTGCCGCGACGGGCTCATCGTGGCGATCTTGAACTCCGCCACCGCGTCGTCGAGCAGGCCCATCTCCTTGTAGGCGATGCCGAGGTCGTAGTGGGTGTCGCAGTCCTCGGCGCTGAGCGCGTGCTCGGTGACCGGGTGCAGGCTCCCGAGTTCGTCGTGGACGTCGAGCACGCCCGGGCCGCTGAGCGCGCCCAGGTCGTCGACGGCCTCGTCGAGGCCCGCGGCGATGGCGTAGGCCGAGCCCGCGCCCTCGTCGCCGGATTGCAGTCGCGAGAGCTGGTCGACCTCGGCCCAGCGCTCGAGCACCAGCGGGTGGTCGGGGTAGATCTGCAGCAGCCCGAGGAGCGTGTCGCGCGCGTCGTCGTAGAGCCCCTGGGTGACGAAGAACTCCGCCTCGTCGAGGCCCTCTTCGATCTGCCGGCTCGACTCCATCGCCGGCGCGTCGCCCCAGACGTCGCCGAGGTCTTCGACGGGCTGCGGCGGGCGCGACGCTACGGGCATCGCGTAGGCCTCGCCGTGGCTCCACTCGCTGTAGGTGTCGGCGGCGTAGGCCTCGTCGGGCTGCGGCTGCGCGTAGCCGCCGCCGTAGGGGTCGCTCATCGACGCGTGCGCGTAGACCTCGACCTCGCCGTGGACCGCGAACTCCTCGTCGACGAGCGGCACGTCGAGGTCGTCGACCATCACCCCGTCGTCGGGGAGGGTCTCGCCCTGCCCGCCCACGAGCTCGGCGTGCATCCGAAGCGCGGCGCCGTTCTGGGGGTCGATCTCCAGCGCGCGGAGCACCTCGCCGAGCGCGGCCTGCGGGTCGTAGCCGCGCGCGAGCTCCGCGAGGCTGAGGGTCTCTCGCAGCACGCCCTCGGGGTCGTTCATCGCCTCGAAGATCTCGCGCATCCGCGCGCGGAGCTCGGCGTTGAGCGGGTCGAGCTGCGCGGCCTTGGCGAGGTGGTCAGACACCTTCGGCCGCAGGCCGTACTTCAAGAAGATCTCGGCCTCGCTCACCAGGCGCTGCGCCTCGGCGCCGGGGCTGCGGTCGATGTTGACCGGCGGAGGGATCACCAGCCCCTGCCCCGACACCGGCGCGAAGGGCCGCGGCTGCGGCTGCGGGCGCGCGGGCGCGGGCATCGCTGGCGCGGGAGGGATCTCGGGGACCTCGGCGAGCGCGCCCTCGTCCTCCGCGGGGGGCACCGTGGCCTTGAGGTCGAAGACCACGTCGCCGTCGTCGACGATGAGCTCTTCGATCTCCTCATCGTCGATGTCTTCTTCGTCGACCTCCGGCGCGGGCCTCGCGCGCCGCACGCTCCCCGTGGTGGTCGGAGCCACCGGCGAGGGCGCCCCCGACGCGGGGCGCCGCGAGGCCTTCGACCCCGCCCGCAGCGCCTCGCGGGCCTCGGCGTCGGTGGGGGCGAGCTCGAGCACCCGCTGGTACACGTCGGCGCGCTTCTGCGCGCGCCCCGCCTCGCCGTGGATCTTCGCGACCTCTTTCAAGACCGACACGGTCTTGGGGAGTTGCCCGAGGCCCCTGAAGGCCGCGGCGAGCATCTCGAGCGCGTTCACGTCGCGCGCGTCGGCCTTGTAGGCGACCTGGAGCTTGGGCAGCGCGCGCCGCGCGTCGTCGCGCTCGAGGTAGTAGCCCGCGAGGCGCAGCGCGAGGCCGGTGTCGTCAGGGCGGTGGAAGAACAGCCGCTCGGCGACGCGGGCCCAGTCGTCGACGCGGCCGACCTTCTCCAGGAGGGCGCAGCCCTGCGCGAAGCCCTCGGCGGCCTCGTCGTTGCGACCGAGCTTGCTCAGGAGCTCGGCGCGGCGGATGTGCGTGGCGATGTTGGTCGGGTCGACCGCGAGCATGCGGCGGTAGACGTCGAGCAGCTCGATGTCTTGCCCCGACTGGGCGAAGCGCTGCGCGAGCGCCTCGAGGTTCTGCATCGCGTCGGAGACGAGGCCGAGCTTCAGGTAGGCGTCTGCGAGCTTGTAGTAGAAGTCGACGCGCGCGAGGTCGATCTGGAGGATCTGCTTGTAGACCGCGACGGCCTTGAGGAAGAAGCCCTGCTGGTCGTAAGTGGCCGCGACGCGGGCGTAGGTCTCGACGGCGGCGGGGCGCGCGTTCATGCGCACCTGGAGGTCGCCGATCTTTAGGAGCACGCGGACGTCGTTGGGCTCCTCGCGGAGGGCGCGCTGGTACTCGACGACGGCCTTGTCGAGCTGGTTGCGCTCCGCGAGCTTCTGCGCGGCCTCGATGATCTTCTGTCGCTCGCCGCTCACGTTCGGACCATCGTGATTCTCAGACCTCCCATGAGGGCCGAGCGAGCGTAGAGGTTCGCGGGATCGCAGGTCAAGGACGCGCGCCGTCGCCCTTGAGCAGCGACTCGACGAAGCGCGTCGACGCGCGGCCCTGCTGGAAGGTCGGGTCGTCGAGGATCCGTCGGTGCAGCGCGAGGTTGCTGCGAACGCCCTCGAGGATGAACTCGTCGAGCGCGCGCCTCATGCGAGAGATGGCGCCCGCGCGCGACGACGCGTGCGCGATCACCTTGGCGAGGAGGGAGTCGTAGTGCGGCGGCACCGTCCACCCGCCGTAGACGCCGGAGTCGACGCGCACGCCGGCGCCGCCGGGCGGGTGGTACTCGGTGATGCGGCCCGGGGAGGGCGCGAGGCTCGCGGGGTCCTCGGCGTTCACTCGGCACTCGATGGCGTGGCCGCGCGGGGTGATGTGCTTCATGGGGAGCGCGAGCCGCGCGCCCTTCGCCAGGAGGATCTGCTCGGCCACCAGGTCGAGCCCGGTCACCATCTCGGTCACCGTGTGCTCGACCTGCACGCGGGTGTTCATCTCGAGGAAGTACAGCGCCCCCTCCTCGTCGAGGATGAACTCCATCGTCCCGAGGGAGCTGTACCCGGTCTCGCGCACCGCCCTGGCGATGAGCGCGCCGGTGGCCTCACGGCGCTCGGGGTCGAGGCCCGGCGCGGGGGCCTCTTCGATGAGCTTCTGGTGCCGCCGCTGGATCGAGCACTCCCGGTCGCCCACGCAGGCCGCGTTGCCGTGCGCGTCGGCGATCACCTGGAACTCCACGTGCCGCGGCCGCTCGACGTAGCGCTCGAGGAAGAGCGTCGGGTTCCCGAAGCCCGCGAGGGCCTCGGACTGCGCCGCGAAGAAGGCCGCGCCGAGCTCGTTCGCGTCGCGGACGATCTTCATCCCTCGGCCGCCGCCTCCGCCCGAGGCCTTCAGGATCACCGGGTACCCGATGGCCTGGGCCTCGCTGCGGGCGTGGTCGAGGTCTCGCAGCGCGTCGCTCCCCGGCAGCAGCGGCAGCCCCCAGCGCCGCGCGTGGGCGCGGGCCGAGACCTTGTCTCCCCAGGCGCGCATCGCGTCGGGGGTGGGACCGATGAACACCAGCCCGCAGCGCCGCACCACTTCGGCGAACTCGGCGCTCTCGCTCAGGAACCCGTAGCCCGGGTGCACCGCGGCGGCGCCGGTGATCTCCGCCGCGGCGATGATCGACGGGATGCGCAGGTACGAGCTCCGCGGGGCGGGCGGGCCGATGCACACGGCCTCGTCGGCGAAGCGCGTGTGCAGCGCGTCGCGGTCGGCAGTGGAGAACACCGCGACGGTGCGCAGGCCCAGCTCGCGGCACGCGCGGATGATCCGCAGCGCGATCTCGCCGCGGTTGGCGATCAGCACCTTTCGGAACACGTCAGCCCGCGCGCCGCACCTTGAAGAGCGCCTCGCCGTACTCGACCGGGCGACCGTTGGCGGCGAGCACCTCGACGATGGTGCCCGAGACCTCGCTCTCGATCTCGTTCATCAGCTTCATCGCCTCGATGATGCAGAGCACGGTGCCCGGCTGGACGACGGAGCCCACGTCGACGAAGCGCGGCGCGTCGGGGGCGGGCGCGCGGAAGAAGGTTCCCACCAGCGGCGCGGTGACCGTGACGATCGAGGGGTCGTCGTCGTCGACGGGGGCGGAGGGCGGCGGGGCGCTCATCCCCGTGGCGACGCCCGGGGCGCCGGTCGCGATGGGGTAGCCCTCGACGGGCCGGGGCGTCGCGTCGACGAAGCCCGACGACTCCCTCGGGTCGCGCCGCAGGATGACCTTGCGGTCGCCCTCGTGGATCTCGAGTTCAGAGAGCCCGTGGCGCCGAAACGCGCGCATGAGCTGCTTCAGCCAGGCGAGGTCGGTGTCCATGTCCGGTGGGCCGGAGGTGATACCGCAGCGTGAGCGCCCCTGACCAGCGCTCAGACCGTGACGTCTTCGAGGTGATCGATGAGCGCGTCGAGGGCCGCGAGGTAGCTCCGCGCGCCGAAGCCCGCGACGGTGCCTACGCACACCGCGGCGATCATCGAGCGGCGGCGGAAGCTCTCCCGCGCGGCGGTGTTCGACAGGTGGCACTCCACGGTGGGCAGCCCCGAGGCGACCACCGCGTCGCGGAGGGCCACGGAGCTGTGGGTGTATCCCCCGGGGTTGAAGACGACCCCGGCGCAGCGGCCGACCGCGCCGTGGAGGGCGTCGA
>JAEYZO010000972.1 GCA_023428035.1 Pseudomonadota bacterium
CTCGGCGTCGACGTCGGCGTGCGCGACGAGGGCGACTCCACCCTGGTCACCGTCTGGAACCGCTCCCCCTCCGAGGGCTCCGCCCCCGCCGTGCGCGGCCTCGACGAGGGCCTGCGCGCCGTGGGCATCGACCCCGCCACGGGCCGCGTGCGCCCGGAATTCAACCACTGAGTCCCTGACGCCTCGTGCGAAGATCGCGGCGGTGAACCCCGCCGTGCCCGCACGCGTCTCGGTGCCCGACTCCGTCCCCCGCGGGCCGGGGCTGTCACCCACGCTACACGAGACCGCCGCCGCCCTGGCCGAGGCCCTGTTCTCTACGGTCGATGGCCCCGCGCCGGGGCACCGCGTCGCGTGGCTCTGCGACGAGCTCGATCACTTCATCGCCTACGCCGGCCCCCGCGCGCGCCTCAACCTCTGGCTCTGCCTCACGGGGGTGAGCGTCCTCGCGCCCTTGATGGTCGGCCGCCCCTGGGGCTTCTCCGCGATGCCCCTCGCGCTTCGTCGCGAGGCCGTCGAGCGCCTGGAGCGCAGCCCCCTCGGGCTCGCGGTCTTCGGCGCGAAGGCCATGCTCTGCATCGTCTGGTACGAGCACCCCGAGAACGCGGCCTTCATCGGCGCCGACGGGCTGTGCCTCCGGAGGCGCTCGTGAGCGCGGGCGGGTACCACTCCGCGAAGTCCTACGGAAAGACCCTGGAGCTCGACTGCGACGTGGTGGTCGTGGGCTCCGGCGCGGGGGGCGCGGTGGTCGCGACGGAGCTCGCGCGCACCGGGCAGCGGGTGATCGTGCTCGAAGAGGGCCCGAAGGTCGACGGGCCCACGCACGGGTCGATGCGGGCGAGCGAGTCGATGCGTCACGTCTGGCGCGACGGCGCGCTGATGATCGCGGTGGGGGTGGGCGGCTCGCCCTCGATCAACGTGACCATGGCGCGCTGCGTGGGCGGCAGCTCGGTCGCGACGGGGGGCGTGTGCTTCCGCGTGCCCGACCACATCCTGCACCACTGGGAGCACGAGCTCGGGCTGACGGACTACACCGCGGCGGCGCTGGAGCCCTACGCGTCGCACGTCGAGCACGCGATCCACGTCGAGGAGGTGCCGGCGTCGATGCGCTCGCGCTCGACGCGCCTGTTCGCCGAGGGCGCCGCGAAGCTCGGCGTCGACCTCAAGCCCCTGAAGCGCAACACCCGCGGGTGCGACGGCTGCGGCCGGTGCAACTTCGGCTGCCCGCACGGCGCGAAGATGTCGGTCGACCTGAGCTACCTGCCGCGCGCGGTGGAGCACGGCGCCGAGGTCTGGTCACACACGCGGGTGACCCGGGTGATGTTCCGCGGTCGGCGCGCGGTGGGCGTGCAGGGGCGGTTGCTCGACGGGCCCGAGAACACTCCAGGGTCGAAGCTCACGGTGCGGGCGAGGCGCGTGGTGATCGCGGCGGGCGCGTGGCACACGCCGGTGCTCTTGAAGCGCAGCGGCGTGGGGAACCCGCGGTGGGTAGGAAGAGGGATGACCCTCCACCCGGGCTTCAGGGTGCTCGCGCGCTTCGACACCCCGGTGAGGGGCTGGCAGGGCACGCTCCAGAGCGCGTACACCGACGCCTTCGAGGACGAGGGCATCACGCTGATGTCGCTGTTCGTTCCGACGGGGGTGCTCGGGGCGACGATGCCGGGGGTGGGGCCCGACCACGTCGCCGCGGCGCAGAAGATCGACCACCTCGCGATGTTCGGAGGGATCATCCACGACCAGGGCGGAGGCACCGTACACGTCGTCCCAGGGGCCGACCCGGTGGTGACCTACCGGATGGCGCCGGAGGACAAGGCGCGCATCCCGCGGGCGGTGACGCTGATGGCCGAGGCCTTCTTCGCCGCGGGGGCGAGGGAGGTGTTCCTGCCGATCCTGGGGATGCGGGGCGTCGACGCCGACGCGATGCGCGCGGTGGACTGGTCGAGGGTGCCGGCGTCGCGGATCGAGTGCGCGTCGCAGCACCCGCTGGGGAGCGCGCGCATGGGTCACTCGCCCGAGGGCTCGGTGGTCGACCCCGACGGGAGGGTGTGGGGCGTCGACGAGCTCTACGTGGCCGACGGGAGCGTTCTCCCATCGAGCCTCGGGGTGAACCCGCAGCTGTCGATCATGACCGTCGCGACGCGCTTCGCGTGGAAGATGCGCGAGCGGAGGTTCATGGAGTGAGCGGGCCGGGTCACTCCCTCCAGCGAATGTCGACCTCGGTGAAGCCCAGCGCCTGCACCAGGCCTCGGATCGTCTGCTCGGCGTTGCGGCGCGCCCGCGGGAGCACGCCCGCCTCGATCGCCCCCTCGCGGATCGAGCGCTCGGCCTGCTGGCGCGCGCGGGTCTCCAGCTGCTCCTGGCGGCGCGCGAGCGCGTCGGTGCTGCGCTGGTGGACGTAGGTGTGCTCGCTGTCGAGGCGCGACGAAAAGACCTCGACGGGGGGCAGCGTGAGCGTCGCGCGGTGGCGCTCCATGTCGACCACCACGTCGTCGGGGCGCAGCGATGAGAGGTCGACGCCCGCGATGACCTCTCCCACCGCGACGAGCAGGATCGCGTCGTCGGCCTCGATCAAGCCCCACAAGCGCGACTGGTGCTCGCGGAGGTCCACCACGCGCTCCATGTGGAAGGACACCGACTCCAGCCGCGCGAGGTCGCGCACCGCGCGCAGCACGTCGGGCGTCGGTCGCACCACCGTGGTCACCGCCGTGGGCGGCGGGATCGTCGGGGACTTCACCTTCAGCGCCGCGACCACGGCGGCCGCGAGCACCGCCGCGATCACCATCAGCAGCAGCGTCGCGGCGCGAGAGGAGCGGTCGGCCATCTTCTCAGTGTAGGCGCGACAGCGTGCGTCGCACGCGGGCTACGCGAGGTCGCGCTCCGTCGCCGCGCGCATCGCCGCCAGCAGCGGCACCGCCGCGTACACCAGCAGCACCAGCGCCCCCACCCCCATCGAGAGCTGCGGCACCTCCCCCGTGAGCGCGCCCGGCAGGCTCGTCGGAGGGAGGCCCGTGATCGACCCGATGTGCCGCGTCATCGACACCCACGCGAGCGGCCCCCACAGGCCCGGCAGCGCCACTTCGGTCACCGCGAGTAGCGCCAGCGCCGCGCCCACCGGGTGCTTCGGCACGAGCGTCCCGACGCCCTCGGCCACCGCCGCGAGCACCACCGCTTCGAGCGCGAGACCCAGGGGGACCCGCGCGAGCGTCGCGACCTCCCCGCCGCCGCTCGCGACCAGCGTCGCCACCGCGAGCAGCACCCCGCTCGCGAGCATCACCGCGGCCGAGATCGCCGCGTGCCCCGCGAAGTCACCCAGCACCACGGAGGTGCGCGCCATCGGCCGCACGAACCAGTAGACCACCGTGCGCTGCGCGTAGCCGTCGCCCGCCGTCGCGGCCACCAGCGCCACCACGAACAAGGGCGCGATCACCATGATCGCGAGGGGGCCTCCCGCGCTCGACGCGACGCCGCCCGCCGCGCCAGCGATGGCCGCGATGATGGCCGGCACCAGCGCGAGCGCCGCCAGGCCCCAGGTGCTCGGACGTCGCGCCGCCCGCAGCGCCGCCCTGCGCGCCACCGCCGCCGCGCTCACGCCTGACCTCCCCGCGCGCCGAGCGTGAGGTAGCGGAAGACCGCCGCGAGGTTGTCGTCGGGCGAGGTGAGCGAGGCGATGGTCACGCCCTTCTCCTTGGCGATGCGAGGGAGCGCGCCGTAGCACGCGTCGGGGTCGCGGGTCTCGATCTGGAGCCAGCGGTCTCCCGCGAAGCGAAGGGCGGCGACGTAGGGCTGCGCCGCCAGGGCCTCGGCGAGGGCGCGGGGGGAGGCGCACTCCACCGCGACGTGGTGCGGGTGCCGGTCGATCAGCGCGCGGATCGCGTGCAGCTCACCCTGGGCGAGGAGCTGTCCGTGGTAGAGCACCACGATCTCGCGGGTCATCTGCTCGACCTCTTCGAGGATGTGGCTCGACACCACCACGGTGCGGCCCTGCCGACCGAGGTCTTGAATGAGCTCCACCATCTGCGCGCGGGCGAGGGGGTCGAGGCCCGTCATGGGCTCGTCCAAGAGCACCACCTCGGGGTCGTGCACGATGGCCTGCGCGAGCTTGGTGCGCTGGCGCATGCCCTTGGAGTAGGTGGCGAGGCGACGGTCCATCGCGGACTCGAGGCCGACCTTCTTCAAGACGGCCTCGGACTTCGTGGCCGCTTCGTCGGGGCCCATGCCCGCGGCGCGGGCGAGGGCGGTGACGAACTCCCGCGCGGTGAGCTCCTCGAAGAAGACCTCGATCTCGGGCGCGTAGCCCAGACGTCGGTACACGTCGGGGTCGGGCACGGCGCGGCCCAGCACCCTCACCTCTCCGCGGGAGGGCGTGAGCTCGCCCGTCATGCACTTGAGCAGGGTGGACTTCCCCGCGCCGTTCGGCCCGAGGAGACCCGTGATGCCGGGACCGATGCGGAGGTGCACCTCGCGCAGACCCAGCACGGGGCCGTACCACTTCGACACGCCTACGCACTCGACGACGGGGGCGCTCATCCTCGCATCACCTCGGCGCCGCGGAGGCGCTGCGCGGCGAGGGCGAGGCCGCCGGCGATCCACCCCGCGCAGGCCAGGGAAGGGACGAGCTTCTGCCAGCCGTGGAGGGCGGCTCCGTCGCCAGTGAGCTGATGGGCGAGGGCGGAGGGCGCGCTCATCACGTCGAGGGCGCTCACCCAGGGCTGCTGCGCGGCGGAGGCGACGGCGGCGGCGATGAAGGCCGAGCCGAGGACGAGCGCGGCGAAGAGGGCCTGCGCGAGCCCGGCCCGGCGGGTGATCGACGAGACGCCCAGCGAGGTCGCGGCGAGCACGGCGACGAGGACGGGCACCACCACGGCGCCGCGCGCCGCGAGGGAGAGCACGTCGAGGGGCAGACCCCCGAGGGCGAGGCGCAGCACCGAGAGCACGGCGAGGGTGAGGAGCGGGGGGATCAGGGCCCAGCCCCCCGCGGAGAGGAGGCGCCCGAGGAGGTACTGCGGCACGCCCACGGGCCGCGCGAAGTGGAACTGGAACGCGCCGGCGTTGAGGTCTTTCGAGACGGCGGGCGCGCCGCAGAGGAGCACCAGGAGGAAGGCGGGGAAGAGCTGCGAGCGCAGCGTGGCGGTGACGACCAGGGCGTTGGCCTCGCGCATCACCTCCCCCGCGGCGCGCTGCACCTCGTGGGCGTTCTCGCTCACGGCGTTGCTGAAGAACCACACGCCGCCCACCACCACGGAGGTCACCGCGAGGGAGAGGAGCGAGAGGAGCAGCACGATCTTCACGCCGCGCTGTCGCCACTGAGCGGTGAGGGCGTAGCGGGCGATGACCAGCGGGCGCGTCCACGGGGGGAGGCGCGCGCCCTCGTACCGCCGGTAGGAGAGGTTGTAGATGGTTCCGGTGGTCATTCCCGGGGCGGAGTAGGCACGACAACCGGGGGCCGTGACAACTCCCGGGGCGGGGGATGGAGGCGCTCCCCGCGGCGACCGCCCCGCGCGTTGCCGCCGCGCGCGGGGCTGTGCCTATGATCGACCCGAAACGGAGGCACTTCCCTATGGTTCCCTCGCTCCGCCGCGGTGGCATGGCCCTGGTCTGCCTGTCGGCCCTCACGGGCTGCTTCAGCGCCGACCAGCTCGCGACGATCCCCGCGGACGGCGGCGAGGCTGACGTCCCCTCGGCGGACGCGGGCGCGAAGGCCGACACCGGGCGCGCTGACGTCGGCGCCGCGATGGACGCTACGGTCGGAGACGCGGGGAGCCCGGGTGACGTCGGTGGCGGCGGAGACGCGGGGGGAACGGGCGACGTCGGTGTCGTGAACGACGGGTCGTCGGTGACCGACGCGCCGCCGGTGATGTGCGGCGACGTCGAGCGCTGCGGCAACGGCGTCGACGACGACTGCGACGGCACCGTCGACGAGGGCTGCGTGTGCATCCCCGGCGAGACGCTGCGGTGCTGGGGCGGTCGGCCCGAGCTCGCGGGGCGGGGCGCGTGCACCTTCGGCACGATGACCTGCACGGGGAGCGGCGAGTTCGGGAGCTGGGGGGCCTGCGAGGGCGCGGGCGGGCCGAGCGTGGAGTCTTGCGGCAACGAGCGCGACGACGACTGCGACGGCACGGTCGACGAGGGCTGCGGGTGCAGGCCCGGCGACACGCGCACCTGCTACACGGGCCCGATGGGCACGGCGGGCGTGGGGCGTTGCCGCGCGGGCCTGCAGGAGTGCGTGATGACCGCGTCGGGCGCGGACTGGGGCACCTGCGGCGGCGAGGTGCTCCCGGGGGTCGACCGCTGTGACGGCGACGACCTCGACTGCGACGGGGTGGCCAACACCGGCTGCACCTGCCGCGTGGGAGAGACCCGGGAGTGCTACACGGGGCCGACGGGCACCGCGGGCGTGGGGCCGTGCCGCGCCGGGACGCAGACCTGCGCGCGAGGGAGCGACGGGGCGGTCACCTGGGGGACGTGTGAGGGGCAGACGCTGCCGGGCACCGACGCCTGCGACGGCGTGGACCTCGACTGCGACGGGGCGGCGAACACGGGCTGCGCGTGCGCGCTGGGCGACACGCGGAGCTGC
>JAEYZO010000031.1 GCA_023428035.1 Pseudomonadota bacterium
CGACGGGCTCGTCGGGCTGGGCCACGGGCTGCGGTGGAGGGGCGGTGCGGCACGCCGAGGCGGCGAGGACGGCGGAGAGGGCGAGCGTGAGGCCGTGGCGCATGGGGCCGCCGACATACCACCGCGCGCGGCGCGACAGGAACCCCCGGGGTCGGGGGCGCGTCTCTCAGAGCGCTTCGACGAGGACGGCGATGCCCTGGCCGCCGCCGATGCAGGCCGAGCCCATCGCGTACTTCAGCCCGCGGTTACGCAGCGCGTGGACGAGGTGCGCCGTGATGCGCGCGCCCGACGCGCCGAGCGGGTGGCCGAGCGCGATCGCTCCGCCGTCGACGTTGGTCTTCGCGCGGTCGAGGCCGAGCTCCTTCTCCACCGCGAGGTACTGCGGCGCGAAGGCCTCGTTCACCTCGACGAGGTCCATCTGCGAGAGAGACATCCCCGAGCGGTCGAGCGCCGCGCGGATCGCCGGCGCGGGCCCGATGCCCATCACCTTCGGCTCCACGCCGGAGATTCCCCACTGGACGATGCGCGCCAGGGGCTTCAGCCCCCGGGCCTTGGCGAAGTCGGCGCTCGCGAGCACCAGCGCGGCGGCGCCGTCGCAGATGCCCGAGGCGTTGCCCGCCGTCACCACGCCGTCCTTCTTGAACACCGGGCTGAGCTTGGCGAGGGCCTCGATGGTGCTCTGCGGGCGCGGGTGCTCGTCGGTGGTGACGGTGACGGTGCCCTTGCGGCCCGCGATCTCGACGGGGGCGAGCTCGTCGTTGAAGCGCCCGGCCTCGTTGGCCGCGGCCCAGCGCTGCTGAGAGGTGAGGGCGTACTGGTCGCAGTCGGCGCGGGAGATGCCGTACTGCTCGGCGAGGTTCTCGGCGGTGAGCGCCATCGGGAGGTTGCAGTAGCTGTCGGTGAGCGAGCTCCAGAGGGAGTCTTCGAGGGCCGGGGCCTTTCCGAACGCGAAGCCCTCGCGCGCGCCGCGGATGATGTGCGGCGCCTGGGACATGTTCTCGGCGCCGCCGCAGAGCACCACCTCGGCCTCGCCCAGCACGATCTGCTCGGCGGCGTTGATGACCGCTTGAAAGCCCGAGCCGCAGAGGCGGTTCACCGTGAGCGCGGGCGCGGTGATGGGCAGGCCCGACTTCAGCCCGACGTGGCGCGCGAGGTAGATCGCGTCGGCGCTGGTCTGCTGGACGTTCCCGAAGATCGACTGGGCGATGTCGGCGGGGGCGACGTTGGCGGCGGCGAGGGCGGCCTTCGACGCGTGCACCGCGAGGTCGGTGGCGGTCACGCCCTTGAGCGCGCCCGAGAGGGCTCCGAAGGGGGTGCGCTTCGCCGAGAGGACAACGACTTCACGAGTGAGCTTCGCCATGGGGGGACTCCGTTCGAGTGAGTGGGTGAGCGATGGGTGAGGGGTGAACTCTGGGGCTACGCGGTCGAGAGGGCGAGGCGGCCCTGGCCGAGCACGGGCTCGTCGCGGCCGACCACGCTGGTGCGGAACCACCCGCGGTCGCCGTCGACCCAGAGCTCGGTGCGGAGGGCGTCTCCGGGCCACACGGGCTTGGTCATGCGGGCGGCGAAGTGGGTGAGGCGTCGGGGGTCTCCCGCGCAGAGGGCGTTGACCGCGGCGCGCGCGGCGAAGCCGTAGGTGCACAGCCCGTGGAGGATGGGCCTACCCCCGAAGCGCTCCTTCACGAGGGAGAACTCGGGGTCGGCGTGCAGCGGGTTCTTGTCTCCGAGCAGGCGGTAGAGCAGCGCCTGCTCGGGCCGGGTCGCCTCCGTGACGACGTGGTCGGGCTCGCGCTGCGGGGGCCCGGGCTCGCGCGTGGGGGGGTCTCCGCCCCAGCCCCCCTCGCCGAAGACGATGATGCCCCACTCGGTCTCGCAGACGACCTCGCCCTGCTCATCGACGGAGGAGGTCTCGACGACCACCTGGGCCATCTTCTTGAGGTCGTACAGGGCCGTGACCCGGGCCGTGGTGCGCAGCTCGGCCTTGGGCGGAAAGGGCTTCTTCGCGGTGACCTTCTGGTGACCGTGCACGACCTTGTCGAAGCCGACGCCGAGGTTGCCGAGGGTGGCGATGACCGCTTCGTAGGCGGGCACGACCGCGAGGGTGGGGAGCACGAGCGGGCCGCGGCCCTCGTAGGTGAGGTCGAGCTCGCTCGCGGTGGCGCCCACGGCGAGGGCGTAGAGGGCCGCGAGGTCGGGGGTGACGCGGGAGGCGACGGGCTCGCCCGTGAGGCCGATCACCGAGGGGTCGAGGGCCATGGCGCGGGGAGAGGTATCCCGCGGCGCGAGGGGCGGTCAACGCGGGGAGCGCGGGTTTCCCCTGATTGCTGGGGAGGGAGCGGGGCGCGCACTGTAGGGGCGCGATGAGCAGCAACCCCGCCCCGAAGGGCGCCTCGGTGGAGTCGGTCCGCTACCACTACGACCTGGGCAACGAGTTCTACCGGCTGTGGCTCGACCCGACGCTCACCTACACCTGCGCGCTCTTCGACCACCCCGACGAGCCCCTGGAGTCGGCCCAGCTCCGCAAGATGGACCACTACCTCGACGCCGCGAAGGCCCGCGGCCTCGACCGCGTGGTCGACATCGGCTGCGGCTGGGCGCCGCTCCTTCGCCGCGCGGTGGAGCACCACGGCGCCTCGAAGGCCGTGGGCGTGACGGTGAGCGAGGCGCAGGCGGCCTACGTGCGGGGCCTGAACGACCCGCGCATCGACGTCTGCCTCCAGCGCTGGGAGGAGCACGAGCCCGAGGCCCCCTACGACGCGGCCTTCTCGATCTGCGCGATCGAGCACTTCGCGCGGCCGGGCCTCACCCGGGCGGAGCGGGTGGCGATCTACCGGGGCTTCTTCAAGAAGGTGCACTCGATGCTGCGGCCCGGGGGCACCTTCGGGCTCCAGTCGATCTGCTGGGGCTCGAAGCGGCCCGACGAGCGGGTGCTCGAGGGGCTGTTCTTCCTGTCGACGGAGATCTTCCCTGACTCGGAGTGGCCGCGCTTCGCGGAGCTGGTGCACGCGAGCGAGGGCCTGTTCGAGATTGAGAGCGTGCGCAACGACCGCCAGCACTACACACGCACGCTGAGGCGCTGGCGGGAGAACCTTCGGGCGAAGCGCGACGAGGCGCTGCGCGTGGCGGGGGAGGAGAACGTCGCGCGCTACGAGCGCTACCTCGATTTCTGCCAGGTGATCTTCGACGAGGACTACACGGGCCTCCTGCGCTTCGTGATGCGCCGCGCGGGGTAGCGGGCGTCGCTCGCGGTACGTCCAACAACGCCTCTACGACCGAGGGCGCGTCGCGGAGGCGACGCGGCGCTCGCCGTTCGACTCCTGCGCCCGTACGAGCGTAGGGACTCTATCCAACGTCGAGGAATTCGGGCATCACCACTCCATGCGCGGGTGGTGCGTCCTGGTCGTCGCGGCGTCGCTCGCCGCGTGCAGCAGCAATGACTCCGTGGTCGGCGGTGACGCCTCCACGGACACCGGCCCCCTCGACACGGGCCCTCTCGACACGGGCCCTCTCGACACGGGCCCCACGGACACCGGCCCTCTCGACACCGGCCCTCTCGACACCGGTCCCCTCGACACGGGCCCCCTCGACACGGGCCTCCTCGACACCGGCCCCCTCGACACCGGCCCCCTCGACACGGGCCCCACGGACACCGGCCCGATGTGCACCGCGGGGCAGACCGTGTGCGACGGGCGCTGCGTCGACACCCAATCCGACGCCTCCCACTGCGGCGCGTGCGGCACCGCCTGCGCCGC
>JAEYZO010000056.1 GCA_023428035.1 Pseudomonadota bacterium
GGGCACCACCGCCGGCGCCGACTGCCGCCCGACCGACCCCCCCTGCGACGGCGCGCTCGCGTGCTCGGACTTCTCCCGCTACCGCCGCACCTGCCGTGTCATCGCGCGGGCGGGTGACCCCTGCGACCTCGGGGGCATCCAGACCCTCTGCCCCGAGATGACCCGATGCCTGCCCACGACGGTCTCGAGCGAGGGCGCGGTGACGGCCACCTGCGCGACCGCCGTGCCCGAGGTGGAGCCCAACGAGCGCGGCGTGAGCCCCCGCCCCGCCGTCGATCGCTCGGCGCTGTACCGATCGTCCATGTCCGCCTCGGACACCGAGGACTGCCACCTCCTCCGGGTGCCCGCGGGCTCGGCCCTCTACGTCGAGAGCTCGCTCCCGATCGTCGCGCACCTCTACGGCTCCACCGGCGCCGAGCTCGGCCGGTGGATCCCCAGGAGCCCCGCGCCCCACGGCCCCCTGGGCTCCTTCGGTCGCCTCGACCCCGCGGACATCGCCGCGCTGCGCGACCTCGCCGCCGGCGACTACCTCCTCTGCGCGCGCTGGGCCTCGGGTACGCCCGCCGCGACGCCGACCCCGTACACCCTGGCGATCGGAGTGCTCCCTCGGTCATGGTGAGCGCCGTGCGATTCACCACTCTCGTCGCCCTCGCCGCCGCGGTCAGCGCCGCGACCTCGCTCGCCTCGGCGCAGACCACCATCGTGCTCGACGACGTCGTGCCCGAGGGGGCGCCGCGCTACTTCGCGGTGCCCTTCACGGTGCCCGAGGGCGTGCGGGAGATCGAGGTGCGCCACGACGACCGCTCGGAGATGAACATCCTCGACTGGGGCCTCGCCGACCCGACGCGCTTCCGCGGGTGGGGCGGAGGCAACACCGAGCCCGCGGTGGTCTCCGTCGACGCCGCGTCGCGGAGCTACGTGCCCGGCGCGATCCCCGCGGGGCAGTGGCAGTTGCTCATCGGCCTCGCCAAGGTCGTCGAGCGGCCGGCCCGCTACCACGTCGAGGTGATCCTCCGCACGACCGCGACCCTTGCCGCGCAGCCCGAGCGTCGCCCCTACGCGCACGTCGCGGCGCTCTCCACCGGGCCGCGCTGGTACGCCGGGGACTTCCACGTCCACTCGCGCGAGAGCGGCGACGCGTCGCCCACCCTCGACGAGGTGGCGACCTTCGCCCGCGGCCGCGGCCTCGATTTCGTCGAGCTCTCCGAGCACAACACCGCGACCCAATCCGACTTCATCGTCGACGCGCAATCGCGCCACCCCTCGCTGCTCTTCGTCCCCGGCGTCGAGGTCACCACCTACCAGGGCCACGCCAACGCCATCGGCGCGTCGCGCTGGGTCGACTTCCGCGTCAACGGCTCGGACCCGTCGGTCACCATCGCCTCGGTCACCGCAGCCACCGCCGCCCAGGGCGCTCTCTTCGCGGTCAACCACCCGACGTTGAACCTCGGCGAGGTCTGCATCGGCTGCGCGTGGAGCCACATGGAACCCCCGGGCAGCGTCGTCGCCGTCGAGGTGCAGAACGGCAGGTACTCCGTGACGGGGAACCTCTTCTACCGCCGCTCGGTGCGCTTCTGGGAGCAGTACCTCGCGCGCGGCGAGCACGTCGCCCCCATCGGCGGCAGCGACGACCACCGCGCGGGCAACGACACGGGCTCCCTCGCGAGCCCCATCGGCGGCCCCACCACCATGGTCTACGCGACGGAGCTGAGCGTGCCCGCGATCCTCGCGGCGGTGCGGGCGGGGCGCACCGTGGTGAAGCTCCAGGGCCCGGACGACCCCATGGTCGACCTGCGCGCGGGAGACTCCGCGATGGTGGGAGACACCGTGCGCGACCGGCGCGTCACGCTCCGCGCGACGGTGACGGGAGCGATGGGCGCGACGCTGACCTTCGTGCGCAACGGAGACACCACCGAGCCGGTGACGGTGAGCGGTGATCCCTTCACGGCGACGCGCGAGGTCGAGGCCCCCGCGGGGACGAGCGACGACTGGTGGCGCTGCGAGCTCACGGTGAACGGGCAGCCGCGGGTGCTCACCGGGCACGTCTGGGTCGCCGCGACGGGAGAGGCTCCCCCCGTCGACGCGGGCTCGGACGCAGGCTCCCCCGCGGTGGACGCAGGGATCGACGCGGGCGTTGGGCCCACTGTGACGAACGAGGGCTGCGGGTGCAGGGGCGCGCCGCGGGGCGCGAGGGGAGCTTGGGTGATGGCCGCGGCGGCGGTGATCGCGGCGCGACGGAGGCGGCTCAGAACGCGAGCCGGTCGCCGGCCTCGGGGATGACCACCCGCGCCGCGCCGTCGTCGAGCAGCGACTGACGCAGCGCCGACTGGGCCTTGAGCTCTCCGTGCACGAGGGCGACGCCCGCGAGGGAGCCGCGCTCGGCCACGGCGCGGGTGTACGCGCGCAGGTCGTCGCGGTCGGCGTGAGCGCTGAAGCCGTTGAGCACCACGACCTCGGCGCGGCGGTCTCGGTCGACGCCGAAGACCTTCACCTTGTCGCGGCGCTCGACGAGACGTCGGCCGAGCGTGTGCTGCGCCTGGAAGCCCACGATCAGCACGGTGTTGCGCTCGTCCTCGATGGTCGAGCGGAGGTGGTGCAGCACGCGGCCCGCCTCGCACATGCCGCTCGCGGAGATGATCACCGCGGGGTCATCGCGGGAGGAGAGCCTGCGGCTGTCTTCGACGTCGTCGACGTAGCGCAGGCCGTCGAAGTCGAAGGGCGAGTCGTGCGCGAGCATCATGGCCCGCGCCTCCTCGTCGAAGCACTCGGGGTGCGTGCGGAACACCTCGGTGATCTTCACCGTCAGCGGCGAGTCGATGTAGACGGGTATGGGAGGCAGGGCGTTCCTGCGGCGCAGGCTCTTGAGGGCGAAGACGACCTCCTGCGCGCGCTCGAGGGCGAAGGCCGGGATGATGACCTTCCCCCCGCGGGCGAAGGTGCGCCGGATCGTCTCGGCGAGGTCGTCGTCCATCTTCTCGATGGGGTCGTGCAGCCGGTCGCCGTAGGTGCTCTCGGAGATCAGCACGTCGGCCCCGGGCACCACCTCGGGGTCTCGCAGGATGGGCATGTTCCGGCGCCCGAGGTCGCCCGTGAACACCAGCCTGCGCGAGCCCGGGCCCTCGTCGACGTCGAGGGCGACGATGGCGCTGCCGAGCACGTGCCCGGCGTCGAAGAGGGTGACCCGCACGCCCCTCGCGACCTCGAAGGTGCGGTGGTAGGGGATCGCCACGAAGCGCTCCAGGGCCTCGAGCGCGTCGGCCTGGTCGAAGAGGGGGTCGACCGGGTCGCTGTCGATCTCCCCCCGCGCGATGTGGCGGTTGAGGTAGCGCGCGTCGGCCGCCTGGATCATCGCCGCGTCGAGGAGCATCGCCGCGCACAGGTCGCGGGTGGCGTGCGTCGCGTAGATGGGCCCCTCGTAGCCCTGCTTCACGAGGAGCGGCAGGGCGCCGGAGTGGTCGATGTGCGCGTGGGAGAGCACCACCGCGTCGATCTCGTGCACGGGCAGGGGGAGGTGGCGGTTGCGCGCGTTGCTCTCGCGGCGCCGCCCCTGGAAGAGCCCGCAGTCGAGGAGCACCGTGGCGTGCTCGGAGTGAACGAGGTGCATCGACCCGGTCACGGTCTGCGCGGCGCCGACGAATTCGATGTCCATGTCGTCGCGCGATGGTGCGCGAGCGCGGGGCGGGACGTCTACTGCAACGGAGCACGCGGAGAGTTGCGGCCCCGAGCGAGAGACGGTATCGGGGCGCCGATGCCGCTTCGCCTTCAGGTCCTCCTCGCGCTCTCCCTCGCTGTCGTCGCGTGCTCGCCCACCGCCGTGAACGGTCCCAACGGAGGGAGCGCCGACGGCGCCCTCACCGACGACGCGGCGTGGACGTCCGACGCCCCCGACGCGGGCGAAGTCACCGACGCGGCGCCGCCTCCCGAGGACGTCGTCACCTCGGTGGATGTCGTGACCCCGCCCGCGGACGTGGTCACGGCGGACCAGCCTGACGTGGCGACGCCTCCCGTCGACGCGGCGGTGATGGATCGCCCGGACGTCGTCACGCCCCCCGTCGACGTGGCGGTGATGGATCGCCCGGACGTCGTCACGCCCCCCGTCGACGTGACGCCTGCCGTCGACGTCGTCACGCCCCCCGTCGACGTGGCGGTGATGGACCGTCCCGATGTCGTGCCGTCCCCGGTGGACGTAGCCGTGATGGACCGTCCAGAGGTCGGCACGCCCGACGTCGGCACGCCCCCCGTCGACGTGGGGACGCCCCCGCCTGACGTGGTCGCGTGCGGCGCGGTGAGGTCGTCGTGCGCGGCCGACGGCCAGTGCTGCGCGGGGCTCGACTGTCAGCCCGCGCCGACGAGCCGGATCTGTTGCCGCGCGGGGGGCCAGGCCTGCGGCGGCTCGCTGGAGTGCTGCGGCTACATGCTCTGCAGCGGCGGCACCTGCGTGTGCCGCGGCAACGGGAGCCGGTGCGTCTACGACGGCGAGTGCTGCGCGGGGTCGCGCTGCAACGCCGGGGTCTGTCAGGCCGCGACGACCTGCGCCGCGTCGGGGCAGCCCTGCGGGAGCGGCTGCTGCGAGGGCTTGTCGTGCGTGGGCGGCGCGTGTCAGACGCCGCCCGCCTGCGGCGAGCGGGGCCAGCCC
>JAEYZO010000161.1 GCA_023428035.1 Pseudomonadota bacterium
CCGCGGGAGGGGGAGGCCGCTGCGAGGGTCGCGGCGCGGGGGGGCGCTGCGAGCCGCGTCGGTCCCGCGGGGGCCCGTCGGAGGACGCGCTCACGCCCGCGCCTCGCGGAGCCGGACCAGCATCGACTGGAGCGCAAACTGAGCGTTGAGGTTCGCGCCGCCGTCGAGGCCCTCGAGGGTCTCTCGCACCACCTCGGCGCGCGCCGCGCACACGGCCGACGCCTTGGGGTTCGAGCCCGCGGCGGCGACGCACTCGTTGCGGAAGTGCCGCTGCAGGAGCGAGAGGGCGCCGTCGAGGTCGCGCTTGTCGGCGGCCTTGAGGGCCTCGGAGACCTCGGAGACCGACCCGACGGGAGACTCCCGGCCGGGCGTGCGCAGGGCCGCGAGGAGGCGCGTCAGGAGCTCTTCACGGCGTGCGTGGGCCTCGCCGTCGCGGAACTCGAGCGCGCGACCGACGGAGCCGTCGGAGAGCGACGCGAGGGCGTCGACCCGAGCGGGGTCGAGGTCGAGGGTGGAGAGCACCGCGCGCACGTCGGGCTCCGAGAGGACGCCGAAGCGCACCACCTGGCAGCGCGAGCGGATCGTAGAGAGGAGCGCCGACGGCCGGTGCGTGAGGAGCACGAAGTGGGTCGCCTCGGGGGGCTCCTCGAGGGTCTTGAGGAACGCGTTCGCCGCGTTGGGCTGAAACCGGTCGGCCTCGCGCACGATGACCCAGCGGGTGCCGCCCTCGTGCGGCCGGAACGGCATGGCGGCGATGAGCTCGCGCACCGGTTCAGTGCGGATCACCGCGCGGAGGTCATCGTCGGGGATGTCTTCGAGGCGGCCGGTGCGCCACGCGCGGTTGAGGGCAGCGTCGGGCTCCTTCGGGGGGTCTTTGAGCTCCCGCTGGAGCACGATCACGTCGGCGTGCCGCTGGTGCAGCACCCGCTGGCAGGGCCCGCAACGACCGCAGGGGTCGGCGCCGGGCGCCGCGAGGGCCTCGCAGTTCATCGTCTGCGCGAGGGCGCGGGCCACGCGCTCCTTGCCGACGCCGCGGGGGCCGGCGAAGAGGTAGGCCGACGCGAGCCGGCCCTGCGCCATCGCGCGGCGCAGGAGCGACTTCGCGGTCTCGTGCCCGCGCACCGCCGAGAGGCCCTGGGGGTCTGCGTCGCCCACGGCCACGGCGCTACCACGCGCGGCGCGTCGGGGGCAATCGCGCGACCCTCGCCGCTCAATCGGAGTCGAAGGGGACCACCCGCACCGAGTCGAAGCCGCCGACCTTCTCCAGCGGGCCGCGGAGCTCCGAGGCCGTCGCCACCACGGTGACCAGCACGTCGTCTGCGCTCAGGCGCCGGCGCAGGGCCGCGTTCACGTCTTCGACGGTGACCCGCTCGAAGCGCTCGGTGAGCCCGTCGAACCACCCGCGGCGTAGCCCGAGGACGCGCTCGTCGACGCGCTGCCAGAGCCGACGCGTCGGCGTGTCGACCTCGAAGGCGCGGCTGCGCTTCAAGAAGCTCTTCGCGAAGTCGAGCTCCCGCGGGCGCACGCCTCGGTCCACGAGGTCGCGGAGCATCCGGAGCTGCAGGGCCACGCAGGCCGGGGCGTCGGAGGCCGCGGGGAAGGTCCACATCGACCAGGCCTCGCGCGCCCGGTCCCGGCCGAGCCGACTCGACGCGCCGTAGGACCACCCGCGCTTCGAGCGCACCTCGCGCATGAGCCGCGCGGTGAAGGTCCCGCCGAAGATGGTGTTGCCGAGCACCAGCGCGGCGTGGTCGCGGTCCTGCGGGCGGCTCGCGACGTTGCCGATGTAGATCTGGGTCTGCGTGCGGCCGGGCTTGTCGACGATGAGCAGGTGCCGGCCCTTGAGCCGCCTGGGCTCGTCGACCTCGCGCGACGGCGGAGCGCCCGGGTTGAGCCCCGCCCCGACGCCCTCCGCGAAGCGCGAGAGCTCCTCGGGGTGAACGTCTCCCGCCGCGGCGACCACGACGTTGCCCCGTCGGAGGGTGCGCCGCCAGGTCTCCACCGCGTCGTCGCAGCGAACGCGCGACATCGACCCCGGCGTGCCCGCGGCGGGGCGGCCGAAGGCGTGGTCGGAGAAGAGCGCCCGGCGAAAGTGCCGACCCGCGAGCCCGCGGTCGTCGTCCCTCGCGTCGATGAGGTCGGCCTTGATCTCGCGCTGCACCTGCGCGACCTCGTGCGCGGGGAAGCGCGGCTCGGTCACCACCTCGCGGAGGAGGTCGAGCATCGGCGCGAGGTTCCGCCGAACCACCGACACGTGGAGCATCGCGGTGGTGGGGTCGCTCGACGTGCTGAGCTCGGCGCCCATGCGGTCGATCTCGACGTCGATCTCCCGGGCCGAGCGGCTCGCGGTGCCGCGACGGGCCGAGCGCAGGGCGAGGTTGAGGGCGCCCTCGCGGCCCGGGGGGTCGAGCATCGTGCCCGTGTGCGTGACGACGTAGACGTCGGCGATGGGGAGGTCGTGCGCGGCCTCAAGCTCGACCTCGACGGGGGCGACCCTGGCGCTCACGCCGCGGCCTCAGAGCCGAGGTTGGAGCGCACCTCGACCACGGTGCGCCGGTCCTCTCGGAGGTATCGGGCGGCGACGACGCGGAGCTGCTCGACGGTGACCGCGCGTATCGCGTCGAGGCGCGCGAAGCCCCCCGCGGGGTCGCCGAGCACCGTGTCGTGGAAGCCGATGGTCTCCGCGCGGCCCCCCACGGTCTCGAGGCCGCGCAGGAACCCCAGCTCGCTGCGCGACACCGCGCGCTCGCGCTCGTCGGCGGTGACGGGGTGCCGCGCGAGGTCGTCGAGGCCCCGCTCCACGGCGGTGAGGAGCTGGGAAGCCGAGACGCCCGCGCGGGCGGTGACGCCGAGCTCCCACAG
>JAEYZO010000164.1 GCA_023428035.1 Pseudomonadota bacterium
CGTTGACCCCCGCGGGGGGGGCCCGCGGGGGGCGCGTGGGGGGGGGGGGGGGGGGGGGGGGGGGTTGCCGGGGCGGGCGCCTACCCCGGACTGAAGTCCGGGGCAGGCTTTACGCTCAAGCCCGCGCTACGCGCAGGCTCATCGCTGTTCCATCAAGGTGGGGTCGTTGGACACGCCGCCAGCGCGAGTGAAGAGCCCTCGCCACGCGAGGGCTTCACGATTGGGCCTGCCCCGGACTTCAGTCCGGGGCGAGCGGCCCTCGCCTGGCTGACCCTCTCGCTCGTCACGCTGCCCTTGATGCTCGTCCCGGCGAGGGCGTGGTCGATGCCGACGATCGACAGCGACCGCTACGGCTTCGTGCTGATCGCTCCGATTGTGCTGCTGCTGGGAGCGCTCGCGTCGAGGGCGCGGGCGGCGGTGGGGGTGGTGCTCGCCATGTTCGCCCTGGGCTCGGTGACGATGGCCGCGAAGCTCACGGTCGGCGGAGGGCGGGACCAGGGGCTCTTCACCGCCCGCGGCGGCGGGAGGTACCGGGGGTGGATGGTCCCGCGGGAGCGGAGGGCCCTGCCGGAGATGGTGCGCGAAGCGGTCGTGAGGGAGGGTGGCGGGGTGGTCGCTTATGACGACTACGCGTTCCACGTCATGCGCTTCGTGAACGCCGTGGCGGGTGACGGGCGGGTCACGCACGCGCTCGGGCGAAGGGACTTCCCCGCGGGGGAGCGGGTGTTCGTGCTGGCGTGGTCGCCGGGGGTCTTCGCCGAGGGCTACGCGCCCGAGGGCGTCGCGCGGTGGCAACTGGGCTGGCACGATCGGTACGCGCTCGACGGGCTACGGAAGCTGCGCTCGTGGGTGCAGCCTGACGGGGCTCCCTTGTGTGAGCTCTGGGTGGGGTCGCGCGGGAGCCAGGGGTTGATCCCGGGCGAGCACCCGCGCGGAGCTCAGGAGTGACAGCGCTGGTCTCCCGGAGGACACAGCCGGCTCCCGGCGAGGACAGCGCTGACCTCGGCGGTCGTCAGAGCTGACCTCCCCGGGCACACAGACGTGGCCTCTGGGAGGACAGAGCCGGCCTCCAGGGAGGACTGAGTCGGCCTCCGAGGGAGTCAGTGCTGGGTGTCGCGGAGGGGGCCCCGGGACAAATCGGTGACCCCGTGTCGATTTTGGGCACCGACCGACGCGGGGCCACGAAGAGGGGCGGCTATGAACGATCTCGACCGAGGCATCTCTTCCATCCAGGCGCGCGCCGCGGAGACCTTTCGTCTGTTTCGCAAGGGCCGGCGGCTGTGGCCCGAGCTCGTGCGCCTCGACAGCGTGAGTCGCACCCGGGGCCCCGGTCGCAGCGCGCTCGCGCTCAAGCCAGCTTTGAAGCTGCTCCTCAAGGTGCTCTCGACGCCTCCGAGCGCCCCCTCCGACGGGCCCCCCGAGAGCGAGGAGGCGCACCGTCGATGGCTCACGCTGCGGGGCTTCTTCGTGGGACTGCTCGCGCCGTGGAGCGGTCCCCACGGCGACGGGATCGACGAGCTGCGCGCGCAGATCGAGGTGATCGAGACCTGCCAGGGCATCGCCGAGGCGCTCGACGCGATGGCGCGGGACTTTCACGACCACGCCCTCGCCACCGCGGCGGAGATGGGGCCAGCGATGGAGCGCTCGCTCGACATGGCCCGCACGATGTACCGCGGCGGCTACGCGTCGGAGCTGGGGGCGGTGATGGACCTCCTCCGCGCGCGCACCGCCGCGGCCCGACGCGCGCGGGCGGAGAAGCGGGCGGCCAGCCGAGAGTGAGGGTTAGGTGTCTCGAGCCTGCACGCCGCCCCGGACCGAAGAAGGTGTCTCAGAGAGGCCGCAGCGCACGTCGCTGGGGTTGGCCGCTGCCGCGGCTGCACCCCAGGCTGACGTAAGGGGCGCCCGCCCTCGGGCGGGCTGACGAGCCGGCGCTGCCGCGGAGCGCTGGTGACGCGCGGAGGAATCACAGCGCGCGCCTGAGCGTCGCTCACGCGTGCTTCGTCCTGCGGCAGCGCACGCCCGAAAACCCGCCCCGCGGGCGGGTGCTCCCTACGTCAGCCTGGGGTGCGGGCGCGGCAGCGCCTAACCCCAGCCAGAGAGCGCCGCAGAGCTTCTGGGACGACTTCTGAACTCCGGGTCGGCGGTACTCTCCGCCATGCCCCCGCCGCCCCACTTCGCCGTCGCCGCCTTCGTGCGCGACCTCCTCTATGAGAGCGAGGGCCGCGAGCTCCGCGGCACGCGGCACTTCGCGCCGGGGGAGTTCGTCCACGTCGCGCCGCCCATGTCGGGGGACGGCTGGGCCCGCACCCGGCTCACCGCGCGCTCCCGCGACACCGGCCGCTACACCACGGTGACCGGCCCTCGCGCGCGGCTCCACCGGCACCACCGCCGGTGGATCGACGACCCCGAGATGCTCGCCGCCCTCGGTCCCGACGCCGGCCCGTGGCAGCAGTTCGAGTTCGGCCTCTACCTCGCCACCCTCTCCGAAGACCCTCTCGCGGAGGAGGAGCGCTACGGCTGGGCGCCCGGTGAGTGGGACGCGCTGACCGCGGGGCTCCTCGCGCCGCGCCGACCCGACCTCGCGCGCGGCGGCGCGGAGCGAGATCCACGCG
>JAEYZO010000185.1 GCA_023428035.1 Pseudomonadota bacterium
CGCGCCCCGCGCCGACGCCCCGGCGCGCGCGATGGCCGCCCTGAGCCGGGCGGGGGACTCGTAGGGCGTCTTGAAGTCGTCGGTGGACTTCACGAGGTAGACCACGTACCCGAGGCGCGCGAGGCGGAGGTGGCGCACCGCGAAGCGCACGGCGGGGTTCGTGGGCGTCAGCCGCGACCAGTCGAAGACCGCGCGGACGTGGTTGGGGTGCACCAGCGCGACGATGAGCCGAGGGCGCTCCCGGGCCGCGCCGTCGCTCGCTGCGCGCAGCGTCTGGAGGAGGTGGTGCCCCGGCACGGCGCAGTTCACGCCCTGACCCTGGAGGCCCAGCGCGCGCCACGCGCGGTAGGCGAAGCCCTGCTCGACGGTGACGCCCACGCCGAAGGCGAGGGAGCTCCCGAGGGCGAGGAGCGCGGGTCGACCATCGGGCGCCGCGGGGCCCCAGCGTCGGCACCCGTCGGCGGGGATCTCGTAGGTCACCTCGGGGTGCCGCGTGAGGTAGCCGTCGGAGGTGAAGGTTCCGGGCACGAGCGCGAAGACGACCTCGGGGTCGGCCACCGGGCGCAGGATGTCGAGGGGGCCGGAGATGTAGTGCCGGGTCACCAGCTCCAGCAGGAGCACCGTGCCGAGGACCCAGAGCGCGGCGCGGCGAGCGCGGGTCGCGACCAGCCACGACGCCGACGAGCGGAGCGACACCGCCGCGACCGTAGTACAGCCCGCGCGCGAGGGTCCACCGCCGCCGCTGGACGCTCCCGGGGGCGAGTCACTACGATGCGCGGCGAGGCCCGAGGATGCTCTCGCTCATCGAACGCGCGAAGGTCTTCGCCACGGTGCGCTGGCTGTGGCGGGGCGACCGCGACGTGGCCGAGGCGATCCGAGGCTTTCAGGCCACCGAGGCCGACGGCGTGTGGCACCTGCACCGGGGCATGGCGCGGGTGGCCGACCCGAAGCAGAAGGCGGTGCTCTTCACCCACAGCCTCGAGGAGGAGAGCCACGCCGACGAGTTCGCGTCGATCTACGGCCGCTACTCCCCGACGCCCCTCCAGGCGAAGCACTACGAGCGCGAGGAGCTGTACACCGGCGAGGGCGCGGCGTGGCGGCTCGTGGCCTACGTGCACGTCGGCGAGAGAGACGCGACCGAGCGCTTCAAGCTCATCGCCGACGCGGTGGGCGACGGCCCGCTGCGCGACTCCCTCGGGCGCATCGTCGACGACGAGTCGGGGCACGTCGACCTCACCCACGACATGCTCCTGCGCATGGGCGCGACCGAGCCCGAGATCCGCGGCGCGCGGCTGCGGGTGCGCCTCTCTCGCGCCTGGGAGCGGTGGATGCGCGCGGGCAAGCGCGTGGCCGACCACGTCGCGACGCTGCTGTTGAGCGCGGTCTACCTCGCGCTCGGGCCCTTCGCGGCGCGGGCCGCGCGGCGACGCCTCGAGCAGCGCGTGGTCGAGTACGACAACAGCCGGCTGAAGAGACTCTGAGTGCGCGTCCTGGGCGTGTCCTACGGCTACCACGACGCGTCGGCGGCCCTGGTGGTCGACGGTGAGGTGGTCTCCGCCGCCGCCGAGGAGCGCTTCACGCGCCAGAAGCACGACGCGAACTTCCCGGCCTTCGCCGTCGACCACTGCCTGCGCGACGCCGGGGTCTCCCCCGCCGACCTCGACGAGGTGGCCTTCCACGAAGACCCGCACGCGAAGTTCTCCCGCGTCCTCTGCGCCGCCGTCGCGCCCTACCCCGCGTCGCGCCTCGAGTTCGTGAACTCGATGAAGGCCTGGCTCGGGCGCAAGCTCTGGGCCCTGGGCTCCCTCGCGGCCCGCCTCGACGTGCCGGTCGAGAAGGTCAGCTACCTCGGCCACCATTTCTCCCACGCCGCGCAGGCCTTCATGGGCTCGGGCTTCGACGAGTCGGCGATCCTCGTCGTCGACGCCGTGGGCGACTGGGCCTGCACCGCCCTCTACGCGGGCCGCTGGCGCGACGGCAGGCCAGACATCACCCGCGTGATGGAGGTCGCCTACCCCAACTCCCTCGGGCTCGTGTACTCGGCCTTCACGGCCTGGCTGGGCTTCTCCCCCAACGACAGCGAGTGCAGCACCATGGCCCTCGCGGGCTTCGGCGAGCCCCGCTACGCCGACCAGGTGCGCGACGTGATCGCCGCGGCGGACGACACGGGCTACGCGGTCGACCAGCGGTACTTCAACTTCGCGAGCTTCTACAAGGGCGCCGTCACCGATCGCTTCGTCGAGGTCTTCGGCCCGGGCCGACCGCCGCGAGAGAGGGTCCCCTTCGCGTGCTTCGGCGAGGGCGGAGCGGTGACCGACGACCACCGTCGCTACGCCGACGTCGCCGCGAGCGTGCAGCTCGTGCTCGAGGAGCGGGTGCTCGACCTCGCCGCGCGGCTCAAGCGCGAGGTGCCATCGGAGCGGCTCTGCTACACCGGCGGCGTGGCCCTCAACTGCGTGCTCAACGCGCGGATCGCGAAGGAGGCCCCCTTCCGCGAGGTGTTCATCCCGCCCGACCCTGGCGACGGCGGCACATCCGTGGGCGTCGCGCTCTTCGCCCACGCGATGCGCGCCGGGGGAGCGCCCCCGAGGCGCTACGGCCCCTACCTCGGCCCCGCGGTCGACGAGCGAGACGACGTAGCCCTCGTCGACCACGTGAACCCCGACCACGCGCTCCCGTACCTCAAGCCCGGAGCGACGAAGACCCCCGGCGTGCGCTGGAGGCGCGAGAGCTACGAAG
>JAEYZO010000197.1 GCA_023428035.1 Pseudomonadota bacterium
TTCTTCATCCGCGCGGGCGTCGCGGGCGCCGGCGCCCTCAGCGCCTACGCCGCCGTCACCGTGGGCGCGGGCGTCGACCGCAACCCCGCCGGCCCGATGATCATCGGCGCGGGAGTGGGCTACGTCATCGCGCTCATCATCGACGCCTACGCGCTCGCCGAGCACACGCCCGCGACCTCCACCCCCGCGCCCTAGCCGAGGTCCGCCGCGCTGCGGAGCATCTCCGCCGCGGCCTCGCGCGTGCGGTCGGTGACCCTGATGCCGCCGAGCATCCGAGCCACCTCGTCGAGGCGCTCGCGCTCGTCGAGGGCGCGCACCGTCGACACCGTGCGCTCGCCCACCTCGCCCTTGCTCACCACGAAGTGACGGTCGCCGTAGACCGCGATCTGCGGCAGGTGCGTGATGCACAGCACCTGGTTCCTCCGCGCGACGTCCTTGATCTTCTGCCCGATGACCTCGGCGACGGCGCCGCCCACGCCCGCGTCGACCTCGTCAAAGACGTAGAAGGTCGGCGGCCCCACGTCGGTGAGCACCCGCTTGATCGCGAGGAGCGCCCGAGACAGCTCCCCCCCCGACGCGATCTTCCTCAAGGGCCGCGGCTCCTCACCGCGGTTCGCCGCGATGAGGAACTCCACCCGGTCGATGCCCGTCGCCGTCAGCCTCGCGCCGTCGACCTGCAGGTCGGCGCTCGCAGGCGAGACGTGCGCCACGTCGACCACCACCCGCGCGCCGCCCATGCCCAGCGACGACAGCTCGCGGCTGATCGCCTCGCCGAGCCGAACCGCCGCGTCGCGCCGCGCGTCGCTGAGGGCCTTCGCGTCGCGTCGCGCGCGCTCACGCAGGGCGTCGACCGCGGCCTCGAGCTCGGCCACGCGCGCCTCTCCGCCCTCGAGCGCGTCGAGCTCCCCCCGCGCCCGGCCGCGGAACGCGAGGATCTCCTCGACCGTGCCCCCGTACTTCCGCTTGAGCCGCGACAGGCTCTGGATCGCGTCTTCGAGCTCCGCGAGGCGCTCCGGGTCCGACCGCACGCCGCGCGCGTAGCGCCCGAGCTCCCGCGCGGCCTCGGCCACCAGCGTGCGGGCCTGCTCGATCAGGTCGCGCGGCCCCGCGAGCGTGGGGTCGACCTCGACCAGCTTGGTGAGCGCCTCGGCCGCCGTCGACAGCTCGTCGAGCACCGCGCCGTCGCGCGAGTACAAGATGTCTTCGGCCTCGGCCGTGCCGTCGGCGAGCTTCACCGCGTGGCGCAACAGGTCGCGCTCCTGCAGCCACCGCGGCTCGATGTCGGGCTCGAGCGCCAGCGCGTCGATCTCCTTCACCTGGTACCGCAAGAGGTCTTCGCGGTCGGCGCGGTCGCGCAGCGCGCGCAGCGTCTGGTCGAGGCGCTGCGTCGCTGACGACAGCTCCGCGTGCGCCCGCGCCACCGCCCCGCGCAGCGCGTCGAGGCCCCCCGAGGCGTCGAGGAGCGACAGGTGCGTCGCCGGGTCGGTGAGCGTCTGCTGGTCGTGCTGAGAGGTCACGTCGGCGAGGCCCGCGGTGAGCGACGCGAGCTGCGCGAGGGAGACCAGCCGACCGTTGAGGTACGCCCGCGCTCGCCCGCCCGTCTTCTCGCTGCCCACCACGCGGCGCACGACCAGCTCGTCGTCCCACCCGATGCCCGCCTCGTCGAAGCGCGCCCGACGCGGGTCGTCGGGGGAGACCGAGAACACCGCGGTGACCTCGGCCTGCGACGCCCCCGTGCGCACGATGTCGCCCGCGGAGGCGCGCGCGCCGAGCACGAGCCCGAGCGCGTCGATGAGGATGCTCTTGCCCGCCCCGGTCTCTCCCGTGACGACGTTGAGCCCCTCGCCGAAGAACACCTCGACCTCGTCGATGATCGCGAGGTCCCTCACCTGCAGCGACAGCAGCATAGGTAGTTGTGACCGTCGCGGAGGTTGACCCCCGGCGCGCTCCCGGGTCAACGTCGACGCCCGACGCTCGACCATAGTCTGTCCCGCGGCGCGCCGCCCCTGCGACCGACGCCTCGCTTGACCCTGGGGGTTCGGGTGTTACCGTGGCCGCCTGCCCGACGCAGTGGGGCACAACCGCGATGGGTCCAGAACCGTCCGCTCCTCCAAGACGGAGCTCACATCCGCGCGTCGCCCCGGCGCGTCGCGCTAGATCCATCGACGTCCTGTCGAGGAGGTCATGGGGCCCCTCCTGACATCCCTGGGCGTCTCGCTCGCGTTCATCCTCTTCGGCGCCTTCCTCGCCGGCGTCGAGGCCGCGCTCCTCGCCCTGCCCGAGGCGCGCCTCCTGGCCCTGCGCGACGAGCTGGGGGCGCGCGGCTCGCACCTCTCCCGCTACCTCGAAGACCCGACCCCGACGCTCTCGCGGCTCCTCGCGGGCAGGGTGCTCTCCCCCGTCGCGGCCACGGCCCTCGCGACCCGCGCGGTGCTCGCCGACGAGGCCCACACCTGGGAGATCGTCGTCGTGGTGCTGGGCATCGCCCTCGCGTACGGGCTCCTCACGGAGTTCGCGGTGACCGTGGGCCGGCGCTGGGCGCGGGTGATCGTGCCCCGCGCGCTGCGCTTCGCCCGGCCCGTGACGGCGCTCTTCGCGCCGCTCGCGGCGCCGATGCTGCTGGTGTCGCGCTGGGCCTCGGTGCGCATGTCCGTGCGGCGGCCGTCGGAGCCTCCGTCGGTGACCGAGCGCGAGGTCGAGTACGTGGTCGAGGCCGCGCAAGAGGCCGGATCGGTCGACCCGGTGAGCAGCCAGATGCTGCAGAACGTCTTCGACGTGAAGCAGCGCACGGCGCGCGAGATCATGGTGCCGCGCACGCAGATCGTGGCGCTCGACGCCGACACGCCCTTCGAAGAGGCCGTGCGACGTCTCGCCGACGAGGGGCACTCGCGGGTGCCGCTCTACCGCGGGGCGATCGACAACGTGGTGGGCGTGCTGGTCGCGAAGGACGTCTTCCGCCTCGCGACGCAGGGAGATGGGGAGGGCGAGCGGCCGCCGCTCGTCGAGGTCGCGCGCAAGCCCGTGGTGGTGGTCGACACGCAGCCCGTGCTGTCGGTGCTGCGGGAGCTTCAGTCCGACCGCACGCACCTCGCGGTGGTGGTCGACGAGTTCGGCGCGCTCGTGGGGCTCGTGACGCTCGAAGACATCCTCGAAGAGATCGTGGGCGAGATCGAAGACGAGCACGACGCGCTGGGAGAAGACCGCGAGCTGGTCGCGCTCGGCGACGACCGCTGGTCCGCGAAGGCATCGATGGCGGTGGAGTCCCTCGGCGAGGCGCTCGGCGTCGAGTTCCCCGAGAACGGCGACTACCGCTCGCTCGGGGGCTTCCTCGCGGCGCGGGCGGGCAAGGTGCCCGTGCCCGGCACGGTGGTGCTCTGGGCGGGGTACCGCTTCGTGGTGCGCGAGGGCGACAAGCGCCGGGCGACCAAGGTCGAGATCGTGCGCGAGCCGCGCCGCAGCGACCGGCCCGCGGTGAGCGCCGACCTCACCGCGTAGGGGCGCGAGGGCCGCTCCGCTGATACAAGAGCGGGCCTATGGCCGAGGCCACCGAACAGACCTGGCGCGTCGACGTCGCGAAGGGCCCGCTGGCCTTCATCGCCGACGTGCACGGCAACCTCGAGGCCCTCGACGCGGCGCTCGATGCGATCCGCGACGCGGGCGCCTCGGGGATCTTCGTCGCTGGAGACCTGCTCCTGCAGGGCCCCGAGCCCCTCGCGGTGTGGAAGCGCTTGCAGGACGTCGGCGCCCGCTGCGTGCGCGGCACCAGCGACCGCGCCCTCGCCACCGTCGACCCCGCGAAGCTCCGGCCGCAGAGCCCCGACGAGGCCGAGGCCGTGTCGCGCTTCCGCCGCACCCGCGAGGCCCTGGGGGAGCTCATCCTCGCGCGGCTGAAGCGCCTGCCCGAGGCCCTGCGCCTGGAGCTCCCCGACGGCACCGAGTGGGTGGTGGTGCACGGCTCCCCGCGCGACCCCGACGAGCCGCTCACCGTCGACCTCGACGACGACGAGCTGATGGCCGCGCTCGGGGGAGACCCCGCCGACGTGGTGATCTGCGGCGCCGGGCACGTGCCCTTCGTGCGCGCCCTCGACGACGTCACGGTGGTGTGCGTGGGCTCCGTGGGGGCCGCGCCCGAGGGCAGGGTCGCGCACTATACGTTGATGAAGCCGGGGCCTGACGCGCCCGCCGTCGACCAGCGCTGGGTCGAGTACTGACCCAAGATTTTTCGTCGGGGTCGGAACCCGCCCTCGGGGCGCGTGTCAGTGCTCCCGACCGCGCGGTGATCGGGGGATCACGACTCGCGCGGGGAGGTGCCGCCCATGTCGAAGCCTACGCCGACGTCTGTCCCTACGCTGCCCCACGACCCGACTGAGACCGCGTGGCAGCTCGTGAAGCGCTACGAGCTCGACGCCGCGCAGGTCGAGGACCTCCGCGCGTCGGTGGTCGAGGTGACCGTGCTCTGGAGCCGGTCGGTGCTCCACGTCGCGCACCTCGACGACGGTGACTTCTCGCTCAGCGCGTCGGCGCCGCGGACCTCCTCTCGCGCGGGGCTCACCGCGGCGGGCGTGGCGGTGGGCGGCGCGGCGATCCTCGGAGG
>JAEYZO010000245.1 GCA_023428035.1 Pseudomonadota bacterium
GCGCAGTAGCGACGCCCTGAATCGCCGCGCCCTCGCGGGCGTACCGACACACCGACCGCGCCGCGCCGCGCGGACCCACTCACTGCTGGAGAACAACAGCCCATGAAGCGCTTTCGACTCGGTCTCCTGGCGCTCGCGTTCGGGCTCGCGGCGGGCATCGTCGCGGGTCGCGGCGCCGAAGCCCAACCCGCGCCCGCGGCCCCCGCGGGGCGCACCCTCTCGCTCGCCACCCTCGCGCCCGCGGGCTCGACGTGGATGCGCGTGCTCGAGGCGTGGAACCGCGAGCTCCGCCGCCGCACCAACAAGGCCCTCTCGCTGCGGATCTACCCCGGCGGCGTGCAGGGCGACGAGAGCGAGGTGATCCGCAAGATCCGCGCGGGGCGCCTCGACGGCGGCGCGGTGACCGCGGTGGGCCTCTCGAAGGTGCACCGGCCCGCGCTGGTGTTCCAGATGCCCGGGATGTTCCGCACGAACGCGCAGCTCGACGCCGCGCGGCGCGCGACGCAGGACGAGGTCAACCGGGCCTTCGACGGCGCGGGCTTCGCGTTCATGGGCTGGGCCGACGTGGGCTTCTCCCGGGTGTTCTCCCGCGTGCCCGTGCGCTCGCCGGGCGACCTCGGGCCGACGCACCCCTACGTCTGGCGCGACGACCTGGTGATGCCCGCCCTCTACGAAGAGGCCCACGTGCGGCCGGTGCCGATGCAGCTCCCCGAGGTGCTCACGGCCCTGCAGACCAACCGGGTCGACTCTTTCGTCACCACCCCCGTCGCGGCCATCTCGCTCCAGTGGACGACCCGGGTCACCCACATGACCGACGTGCCCATCTCGGTGGTCGTGGGCGCGACGATCTTCGGCAAGTCTCAGGTCGAGTCGCTCCCGGCGGATCAGCAGACCGCGCTGCGAGAGACCGCGACGCAGTTCCACCAGCTCCTGATCTCGAACCTGCGCCGCGACGAGGTCGCCGCCGTGCGCTCCATCGGCAGCCGAGGGATCACCGTGGTCACCGTCGGCGACGCCGAGCGCGCCCAGTGGAACTCGCTCTTCCAGCGCACCCGCGCTCGCCTCGTGGGCACCATCGCCGACCAGGCCTTCGTGACCCGCGTGCAGAACGCCGCGCGCTGAGCGCCCGCCCCCCCGCCTCCAGCCTCACCCCCCGACATTCCCGAGAATCAGCCCCGGCGGCGGCGCCGTGAGCTCCGGCGCTTCGTCGCTGTCGAAGCGGGCGCGCGAGGTGTGATAGACACGTCGCGCTGGCGGCTGGCAGCGCCGCGCAACCCGAGGGACGATGAGCACGGAGAACAGCAACGGAGCCGGTGAGCCGGCCGAGGCCCAGAAGACGTCCGCGAGCGCCGAGGGCGACGCGAAGCCCGAGGCGAGCGCCGCCGAAGAGACCGCGCCGGGCCCGTCGGTGCCCCCGCCGACCGACGCCCTCACGCAGGTGATGGCCGAGCGCGACCGGATGCGCGATCAGCTCGCGCGGGCCCTCGCGGACTTCGACAACTACCGCAAGCGCTCGCGCCGCGACCAGGAAGAGGCCGTCAAGCGCGCCAAGGAGGAGGTCCTCCGCGACCTGCTCCCGGTGTTCGACAACCTCGAGCGCGCCGCCGACGCCACGCGCACGGCGACCGACGTGAAGGCCATCGCCGACGGCGTGCTGATGGTGATCCGTCTCTTCTCCGACACGCTCGCTCGCCTCGGCGGCAAGCGCGTCGAGAGCGTGGGCCAGCCCTTCGACCCGAACCTCCACGAGGCGATCCAGCAGGTCGAGAGCGACGAGCACGGCGCGGGCATCGTCGCGTCGGAGATGGTGCCGGGGTACCTCTTCGGCGACCGCCTGCTGCGACCGGCGATGGTGGCGGTGTCGAAGGGCCCGGGGCCTGCGAGCGCGGCGGGGAGCCAACCCGACGGCGTCTCTGAGGCGGCGGGCGAGGGCGAGGGCGGGGAGCCCAACTGACCCGCGCGAGCGCGGAGGAGCACGTCGATGGGCAGGATCGTCGGGATCGACCTGGGCACCACGAACTCGTGCGTGGCCATCGTCGAGAACGGGGCACCGGTGGTGATCCCCAACGCAGAGGGGGCGCGCACGACGCCTTCCGTGGTGGCCTTCTCGCCGCAGGGCGAGCGGCTCGTAGGCCAGGTGGCGAAGCGCCAGGCGGTGCAGAACCCTGAGAACACCGTCGTCTCGATCAAGCGGGTGATGGGCCGGCCCTTCGACAGCGAAGAGGCCCGGCGCCAGTCCGAGCGAGTGGCATACAAGCTGGTCGAGGCCTCGAACGGCGACGCCTGGGCCGACGTGATGGGGCGGCAGATGTCTCCGCCCGAGATCTCGGCCGCGGTGCTCGCGCACATGAAGGCCGTGGCCGAGGCCTACCTCCGCGAGGAGGTCACCGACGCGGTGATCACCGTGCCCGCGTACTTCGACGACGCGCAGCGACAGGCGACGAAGGACGCCGGGCGCATCGCGGGCCTCGACGTCAAGCGCATCATCAACGAGCCCACCGCCGCGGCGCTCGCCTACGGCCTCGACCGTAACAGCGACGAGCGCATCGCGGTCTACGACCTCGGCGGCGGCACCTTCGACATCTCGATCCTCGAGATCACCCGCGGGGTGTTCCGCGTGGTGAGCACCAACGGCGACACCTTCCTCGGCGGCGACGACTTCGACGCGCGCATCGTCGACATGCTCGCCGAGGAGTTCGAGCGGGAGCACAAGGTCGACCTGCGGGCCAACCGCCTCGCGCTCCAGAGGCTCCGCGAGGCGGCCGAGAAGGCCAAGCACGAGCTGTCGTCGTCGCTCGAGACCGAGGTCAACCTGCCCTTCATCGCGTCGACCCCGTCGGGCCCCGCGCACCTCCTCCGCACGGTGAAGCGCACCGAGCTCGAGCGCAGGGTCGAGGACCTCGTCGAGGCCACGCTGAGCCCCTGCCAGCGCGCGCTCCAAGACGCTCGGGTGCAGGTGCAGGACATCCAGCAGGTGGTGCTCGTCGGCGGCATGACCCGGATGCCCATGGTGCAGCGCCGCGTGGCGGAGTTCTTCGGCCGTCAGCCCCACAAGGGCTTGTCGCCCGACGAGGTGGTGGCCATCGGCGCCGCCGTGCAGGCCGCGTCGATCTCGGGCGAGCTCGAGAGCGTGCTGCTGATGGACGTGACGCCGCTGTCGCTCGGCGTCGAGACCTCGGGCGGGGTGATGACACCGATGATCCCGAGGAACACCACCATCCCGACGCGCAAGGTGGAGATCTTCTCGACCTCGCTCGACAACCAGACCTTCGTGCCGGTGCACGTGCTCCAGGGAGAGCGCGAGATGGCGTCGGACAACCGCTCGCTCTACCACTTCGAGCTGACGGGGATCCCCCCGGCGCCGCGCGGGGTGCCGAAGATCGAGGTGGCGTTCCAGATCGACGCCAACGGGATCCTGTCGGTCATGGCGACGGACCTCGCGACGAAGAAGTCCCGCGACGTGCGCATCGTGGCGGGGTCGGGGCTGTCGCAGTCCGACGTCGAGCGCCTCGTCGAAGAGGCCATGCACTACAAGCAGGACGACCTCGCCCGCCGCGAGTACGCCGAGCTGCGCTCCAACGCCGAGGCCCTCTTGATGACCTCGGAGAACGCCGTGAACGAGTACGGCGAGCTGCTCGCCCTCGAGCTCCGAGAGGAGCTCCTGAACGACATCGGCAACCTCCGCGCCGCCCTCGACACCGGCGCCGACGCCCAGAGCCTGCGGAGCTACCTGGCCGCCCTCGAGGCCAGCGCGTACAAGATCGCAGAGTCGATGTACGGCGCCGCGACCTGACCCGCCCCAGCGCCGTTGCTTCTCTCGCCCGCGGGAAGTAGCTTCCCGCACCCTCGCCGATGCCCTCGACCGCTGACTACTACGACCTCCTGGGGGTGTCTCGGGGCGCGACCCCCGACGACATCAAGCAGGCCTACCGCAAGCTCGCGCTGAAGTATCACCCCGACCGCAACCCGGGTGACGCCGCCGCCGAGGCGAAGTTCAAGGAGGTCAGCGAGGCGTACCACACGCTCTCCGACGCCGACCGCCGCGCCCACTACGACCGCTTCGGCCGCGCGCCGGGCGTCGCGGGCGGCGGCGCGCCGGACTTCACCAACATGAACTTCGACGAGCTCTTCGGCGACATGCTGGGCGAGCTCTTCAACAACATCGGCGGGGGGCCCTTCGGCCGAGGCCGGCGCGCGCAGGGCCGAGACATCGCCCTCGACCTGGAGATCACCCTCGAAGAGGCCGCGCGGGGCTGCGAGAAGACCGTGGAGTTCGACCGCCCGGCGTCGTGCCCTGAGTGTTCGGGCCGGGGGGCCACGCCGGGCACCCCCCTCGACGCCTGCACGGCCTGCGACGGCCGCGGCGAGGTGCGCTTTCAACAGGGGCCCTTCAGGCTCTCGCGCCCCTGCTCGCGCTGCGCGGGCAAGGGCTCGGTGCCTCGCGCGCCGTGCCCGACCTGCAAGGGCTCGGGCGTGTCGGTGAAGACCGAGCGGTTGTCGGTGACGCTCCCCGCGGGGGTCGAAGACGGCGCGACGCGCACGGTGACGGGCTACGGCGAGGCGCCGGCGAACGGCGCGGGGGCTGGCGACCTGCAGATCACCGTGAGGATCGCCTCGCACTCGGTGTTCGTGCGCGACGGGGCCGACCTGCGGTGCACCGTGCCGGTGAGCTTTCCGCAGGCGGCGCTCGGGTCGATGGTCGACGTGCCGACCCTCGACGGCCGGGTGAGGATGCGCGTGCCCGCGGGCACCCAGCCCGGCCAGGAGCTCCGGCTGCGCGGCAAGGGGATGCCGCGCTTCGGGGGCTACGGCCGCGGAGACCAGATCGTGACGATCCAGCTCGAGGTGCCGGCCGAGCTGACCGACGCGCAGAAGACCCTCGTCGAGCAGCTCGCTGAGGCGATGGGGGAGGAGACGCACCCGCAGCGGCGCACCTTCATCGAGAAGCTCAAGCACCTCTTCGACTGACGCCTCCGCGGAGCCCGAGACGCCATGTCTGTCAGCAAGCGCGACTACTACGAACTCCTCGGGGTGAAGAAGACCGCGAGCGGAGACGAGCTCAAGAAGGCCTTCCGCGCGGCGGCGCTGAAGCACCACCCCGACCGGAACCAGGGCGACCCCGAGGCGGAGCAGCGCTTCAAGGACGTCAACGAGGCCTACGACGTGCTCTCGGACCCGAGCCGCCGAAAGCTCTACGACACCTACGGCCACGCGGGCCTCGAGAGCCAGGGCTACGCCGCCCCCGAGGACATCTTCTCGCAGTTCCAGGACCTCTTCGCGGACTTCTTCGGCGGCTCCTTCGGCG
>JAEYZO010000265.1 GCA_023428035.1 Pseudomonadota bacterium
GCCCAGAGCGTGAGCGCGACCACCGAGACCCAGACGACGGCCCCGCCGAGGAGCATGACCCAGAAGAGCGAGGCGACCCGCGAGGCAGCCTCCCCCGCGGGGTCGAGCGCCGACTGCGGCCCGGCGCAGGCCGCCGTGAAGAGCGCGGCGAGCCCGACGCAGACCCGAGCGTGGCGTGGGGTCGCGGCCATCGTGCGGTGAGAGGCCCCACGAGGCCCGACCGCACCGCGATTATTGGCAGTAGGGCTGACCGCGGAAGGGGTTGGGCCGGCACGCGTTGCGCGCGGGGAGCCAGCGCGAGAAGACGTCGGCGTAGTCGGTGGGGTGGTCGGGGCGCCAGACGCCGCGCATCCCCGCGCGGGCCTCGGCCTCGGCGTTGAGGAAGGCGGTGTGTACGGGCTCGGGCGCGCAGCCGAACTGGGCGTAGTAGGCCGTCCACCCCTCGCGGATCAGCCGCGTCTGAAAGAGCTCGCCGTCGACGAAGACCAGCGCGAGGGTGCGGCTGAAGTTGTCGACGTCGCGCTCGCCGGGCATCCCCGCGCGCTCCCGCGGCATGAGGATGACCTCCCGCGCCGCGCCGAGCATCGAGGTCACCTGCTGCGCGGTGAAGGTCCCGAAGGGCGTGGTCTCGGCGCCGTGAGACTCCTCGGTGTTCACCCAGAGCATCCTCACGGCGAGGTCGCCCACGATGGGCCAGGTGAAGTGCGCGGTGTCGCCGTCGACCACTCGGATCAGCCGCACGGTGCGCGGCTCGAGGAAGCCCGGCAGCGGCTGCGACGCGATCACCTGCGCCGCGGGGCAGCCCGAGTCGGGCCGCGCCGCTACGGGGGCATCAGGCGCCACGTCGGCCGCGACGTCTACCGCGCTCCCCGCGTCGGTGGGCCCCGCGTCGTAGGGCACGTAGGTGTTGCCGGGGTTGTTCGACGAGCACGACGCGAGCGCCGCGCACGCGAGCGCGACCGGGAGAAGCGAAGAGGGCGTAGGCATCACGGGGCGGCGCTATCCCTACCCTCGGGCCGTGACCCTCACAAGTGCGGGTCAGTGAATGTCCCCACGAACGCGACGCGCGCGGCGGTGCTGAGGCATGATCGCCGCGGTGCCGAGAGAGGACGACGCGACCCTGCCCGGCGTGGCGGCCACGCCCACGCCCCTCGCGGGCGGCGAGGCCATGGTGACCGTGCGCGGCGTCGTGCGCGGGGTCGTGTACCGCAGCGACGACCTCGCCTTCTCGGTGGTCCGCCTCACCACCCTCGGCGGCGACGAGGTGATGGCCGTGGGCCCGCTGGGCTCCCTCGCGCCGGGCGAGTCGGTGCGCGTCACGGGCCGCTGGGAGCAGCACGCCACGCACGGCCGGCAGCTCAAGGCCGTCGCGATGGTGCCTGAGCTCCCGAGCACCCCCGAGGGCATCGAGCGGCTCCTGGGCTCGGGCTTCGTGCCCGACATCGGCCCCACCCTCGCGAAGCGCATCGTGGAGCGCTTCGGTTCGTCGACCCTCGACGTGATCGGCGACCACCCCGACCGGCTGGGAGAGGTCGAGGGCATCGGGCCCAAGCGAGCGGGGCGGATCACCGAGTCGTTCCGCGCGCGCAAGGCCGAGGCCGAGGGCAAGGCCTTCTTGCAGGGGCTCGACCTGGGGCCGGCGCTCGCGCGTCGGGTGTGGGAGCGCTTCGGCGCCGACACCGCCACGGTGCTCCGCGAGAACCCCTACCGCCTCGCGGAGGAGGTGGCGGGCATCGGCTTCCTCACGGCGGACCGCATCGCGAAGAACGTCGGCATCGCGGGAGACGACCCGCGGCGCATCGCGGGCGCGACGCTGTACCTCCTGCTCGAAGCCGTCGAAGAGGGCCACGCCGCGCTCCCGCCCGAGGAGCTCGCGGTGCTCGCGCAGCGCTTCGAGATCGAGCGCGGCCCGGTGCACGAGTCCCTCGCGCAGCTCGCCCGCCGGGGGATGGTCACCGTCGACCGCGACCTGGTGTACCCGCCGCCGCTCTTCGAGGCCGAGGCGAAGCTCGCGGCGGACCTCGCCGCGCAGTTGAAGCGAGAGCTCACGCCCGTGCCGCGCCGGGTGTTGGATCTCCCCACCGTGGCGCAGGCCCTCGCGCCGCTGAACGCCGCGCAGCGAGAGGCCGTCGAGGCCACCATGACCTCCCCCGTGGTGGTGCTCACGGGCGGCCCCGGCACGGGCAAGACCACCACCGTGCGCGCCATCGTGGCCCTCCACCGCTCGACGGGGAACAAGGTGCTGCTCGCGGCGCCCACGGGCCGCGCCGCGCGTCGCCTGAACGAGGCCACGCAGGCGCCGGCGTCGACGATCCACCGGCTCCTCGAGTGGACCCCGCGGCTCGGTCGCTTCTCGCGCAACCGGGGCTCGCCCCTCGACGCCGACCTCGTGCTCGTCGACGAGGCCTCGATGCTCGACGTGCAGCTCGCCTCGGCCCTCGTGCAGGCGGTGCGACCCGGCGCGAGACTCGTTCTGGTGGGCGACGCTGACCAGCTCCCGCCCGTGGGGCCGGGCACGGTGCTGGCCGACCTCCTCGCGCAGCCCGCGGTGCGCTCGGTGCGCTTGACCGAGGTGTTCCGTCAGGCGAGCGCGAGCGCCATCGTGCGCGGCGCGTACTCCGTGCTCCAGGGGGAGATCCCGAAGCCCTCGCCCCCGCGGGCTCCCGGGAGCGCCCCCGCGCCGCCCAACGGGGAGCTCTACCTCGTGCGCGCCGAGGAGGCCGAGGAGGGCGCGCGGCTGCTGGTCGAGACCGTGGCGAGGCGCATCCCGCGGAGCTTCGGGGTCGACCCCGTACGGTCGCTGCAGGTGCTGGTGCCCACGCACCGCGGGCCCATGGGGGCGCAGCGCTTGAACGAGGCGCTGCAGGCCGCGCTCAACCCCGGCGCCGACCGCGGCCGCAGGGGCTTCGCGCCCGGCGACAAGGTGATGCAGCACCGCAACGACTACGACCTCGACGTGTGGAACGGCGACGTCGGCACGGTGCTCAGCGTCGAGGAGAAGTCGGTGGTGGTGAGCGTCGAGGGCAGGGAGGTCACCTACGCGGGCGCCGCGGCGGACAACCTCTCGCTCGCCTACGCGGCCACGGTGCACAAGGCCCAGGGCTCGGAGTACGACGCCGTCGTGGTGGGGCTGCACACCTCGCATTTCGTGCTTCTCACCCGCTCGCTCCTCTACACGGCCATCACCCGCGCCCGGCGGCTGGTGGTGCTGGTGGGCAACGAGCGCGCCCTGCGCATCGCCGTCAGCAACGCCCGCGTGGTGCAGCGCTACGGCGCGCTGGGCGAGCGGCTCCGAGAGGCCCTCGACCGGGGGCGGTGACCCGTTGACACGGCGCGCCCGCGCGAGCAGCTTCCGCGGCCGCCGTAGCTCCCTCCAGATGCTTCTCCGTAGCCTGACGATCACCGCGTGCCTCTCGCTCTTCGCGTGCACCGCCGCGGCGCAGCGCGCGAGCGCGTCGCGGGCCGCGTGCGAGTCGGCCCCCGCGCTGGTGCCTGGCCAGGTCGCGCGGGGGAGCACCGAGGGGGCGCC
>JAEYZO010000275.1 GCA_023428035.1 Pseudomonadota bacterium
GGCGTGGAGGGTGACGCCGCGGGCGCGCAGCTCGCGCGCGGCGCGGTCGCCGAGGGCGTCGTCTCCGAGGGCGGTGAAGAAGTGGGCGTCGACGTTCCAGCGCGCGAGCTGCACGGCCGCCACGCCACCGCCGCCCGCGGGGGCCTGGAGGATCGACGCGCCCTGCGCGATGCCGCCGGCGCGAGGGACGCGGTCGACATGGATGATCTCCAACCACTCGACGTGCCCGACGACGGCGACGCGCATCGGGCCATGGTGGAACGCGCGACGCGAGAGGATCAAGCGCGCGGGGCGGATCGCGGTCGTCGAAGGGGGGTCATCGCGCGTCGGGGGTCGCGGCGCGGGTCAGTCGCTCGATGAGGTCGCGGCGGAAATGCTCCAGCGCCTCGACCTCCTCGGGCCGACGACCTTGCCGCGACGCCAGCAGCCGCAACGGGAGCGTCTCCAGTACCCACGCCAGCGTCAGCGGCGAGAAGCCGGCGTCGACGCGCGGGGCGTCGGCCAGGGCCTTCGCGAGATCGCCACCGGCGCCGAGGAGGACCCTCACGTCATCGAGGTCGCGGAGCTCGGCGCGCGAGAGCAGCGTCGTGAGCTTGTTGACGAGGATCTGGTAGGGCGTCTCGACGCGCACCTTCACCCCGCCGACGAGGCACTCGGTTGGCGGCTCGGCGCGCTCCGCGCGATCGGCGACGAGGTCGACGACAAGGGCCTCGCGCCCGTCGCTCACCTGTAGTCGGTGGAAGGCAGGGGACGCCTGCAGGTCATGCACGACCAGCCCGTCCCGACGCAGCACGTCGGCTACCGCAGCGGGCAACGCGTCAAGGGACGCACGTCCCAGCCAGAACAGGTCGAGGTCACGCGTCTCTCGATGCGCGGTGTGGAACCCCGCTAGCGCCGCGCCGCCCGTGAGGGTCCAGGGGGGCTCGATGGAGGCGAGCAGTCGGAGCGCGCGCTCTTGCAGGTCAGTGAGACGGCCGATGGACACTGCCCTGCCGCTCCCACACGCCCATCAGCCACGACCAGAACGGGCGCGTCGCGCCGAGGTACCGCTCGACCCGCGCCCAGCTGTCGGCGATCTGTTGGGGTCGCACGAACGTGAACACGTCGTCGGGCTTCGCCTGCCGCAGCAGCTTGCCCAGGTAGTACTCCCGCACCTCGGGCGCAGCGTCGTTCAGCAGGTCGCGAAAGCCCTCCAGCGAGAGTTCCTCGTCCCAGAGGAAATACGGCCGCCCCTGGGCGTCTACGAGACGACCGGGCGGGGTCGGGTTCAACGCGCTCATGGGTCTCCGGGCACTCTACCAGCGCGGGCATGAACCCGCGACGATGGCGCGCGTTCGCGAGGCCGGGCGCCACGTCAGCAGGGGGTGACGACGCGCCCTCGCCGCGGCAGCCTGAGCGTCGCGACGGGACCTCAGGTCCGCTCGTGGGGCTCGACGCTCGCGGGCGTGACGAGCACCTCACTCAGCACCCGCTCGGTGAGCGCGTCGAAGTGCGCGAGCAGCGGCGTGGTGATCGCGACGAACTCGGGCCACAGCACGCGCTCGTAGAAGAGCGCCGGGGCAGACACCACGACGGTGGAGCGCCGCTGCCGCGCGTGCCGGTGCGGGTTGAGTCCGAGGCGTCGGCACAGCGCGAGGAAGATCGCGCGCTCGCGCGGGTCGCTCAGCGTGCCGGTGAAGACCCCCTCGGGCTCCGTGGTGCGGGCCTGTGCGAGCGGCGCGCGCCGGGCTTCGAGGGCCGCGCGCACGGCGTCGACGTTGCTCAGCGCGTTGACGCCGAGGTGCCGCGCCTCAACCTCGCTCAGGTGTTGAAGGAGTGAGGCCTCGTCCACGGCCTTGCACCGTAGCGCGGCGACGCGAGGCAACGCGAAGAACGCGGGCGAAGCGCGGCGTGGAGGGCGCGCCGATCACAACGGGGGCGAGCGAGCAACGCCGCCGCGGCGACCTTCGGGATGGGGATGTCGCAGCGCGTACGCGTGACCGCAGACGACACGTCGGTCGAGCGGATCGTGATCGTGCGCGCCAAGGGGATGAAGGACGCGTGGTACCTGGCGAGCAGCCGCAAGGATCTGACGGGCGCGAAGATCAAGGACCTCTACGGTCGCCGGTTCTCGATCGAAGAGAATCCGCGAGACACCAAGGATCTTCACTTCGGCCTGGGCCAGTCGGCGACGCACGTCTCGGTGCCCGCGCGTCGCGACCGTCTGCTGCTGTTGGTCGCGATGGCCGAGGCACTGCTGACGCTCTTGGGCGCCGCCGCGGAGTCGCTGGGCCTGGACAAGAAGCTCAAGGTCAACACCGTGAAGAAGCGCACCCACTCGCTCTTCCGGCAGGGATCGTTCTGGTACCGGGCGATCCCGACCATGAAGGAGGACCGTCTGCGGGACCTGATGAATGCCTTTGAGAACACCCTCGCTCAGCACTCCGTCTTCCGAGGGATTTTCGGTGCAATCTGAGGGGATGCCTCAGGGAGCACACCCCATTGGAGTGCCGGCTCATGTTCCCTTCTGTGGGTTCCGGAAACTCCGCCGGTTCTGTTCCGGAAACTCTGCCGGTTTGAGGGTGGTCGAGTTTCCGGAACCCACACCCGATCATCTCCCAGACCGTCCCCCCACCCTCTCCAACACCCCCCGCGACGATCTCCAACAC
>JAEYZO010000327.1 GCA_023428035.1 Pseudomonadota bacterium
CTCCAGCGCCACCTCACGCCTGCGAGCGCGCTCGGCCTCGGGGCGCAGCACCACCGCGCCGCCCACGGTGCTCCCGACGGCGGCGATGTCGGGTGACCCGCGCAGCACCACGCGGTCCCCCGGGCGCAGCGCCAGCGGGCGGTCCGTGAACACCCGAGCCAGGCCCTTCGCGCCGGGCTCCAGAGACTCCCCGTCGAGGAGGTGCACGGCGGCGAGGGCGTGCGTCGCGCCCGCGGCGACCTCGAGCTTTGAGCGACGCCCCAGCGCGCGAGGCGCGTCGCGCAGGAGCGTGACCTCGGCGTCGAAGGAGCGCGTCAGGGCCACCAGCTCGGGCGTGAACACCCACGCCCCGCGAGGGACCTCTCCGAGGTCGACCCCCGCGAGGTTCACCGCGACGCGCGTCCCGGCGTGGGCTTCGCTCACGCTCGCTCCGTGCACCTGCAGCCCGCGCACGCGCGCCGTGAGCGCGTGGTGATCCGCGCCCGTGGGGCCGACCGAGAGCGCGTCGCCCTCGCGCAAGGTCCCGCCGAGGAGCGTGCCCGTCACCACCACCCCGAAGCCCTTGCGAACGAACACCCGGTCGATGGGCAACAGCACCGGCCCGCTCGCGTCGCGCGCCGTCACCGCGGCGCTCGCGAGGGCGTCACGCAGCGCGTCGAGGCCCGCGCCCGTCACCGCGCTCACGGGGATCACCGGGGTGTTCGCGTAGCCCGACGCGGTGAGCAGCTCGCGCACCTCCTCCGACGCGAGCTCGACGATGTCGTCCGAGGCGAGGTCGCGCTTCGACAGGGCGCACACCGCGGCGCGCACGCCCATGAGCGAGGCGATGGCGAGGTGCTCGCGGGTCTGCGGCATGACCCCCTCGTTCGCGGCGACGACCAGGAGCAGCACGTCGACGCCGCCCGCGCCCGCGATCATGGCGCGCACGAAGCGCTCGTGGCCGGGCATGTCGATCACCGACGCCTGATGATTTCCGCCGAGGTCCATCGCGGCGAAGCCGAGCTCGATGGTGATGCCGCGGGCCTTCTCCTCGGGGAGCCGGTCGGTGTCGGTGCCCGTGAGGGCCTTCACCAGCGCGGTCTTGCCGTGGTCGATGTGACCCGCGACCCCGATCACCCGCTCGCTCTCCGCGCGCATCGCGGGGGGACGCTACACCCCCCGCGACCCCGCTGTTACGCTCGCGCGCACCGCGATGCGCTTCACCCTCCCCGCTCTCCTCGCGCTCTCGCTCCCGCTGGCGCTCGCCGCGTGCGAGTCCGACCCCGGTCCGCCCGGAGATGCGGGCGCGCCCATCGACCGACCCGCGCTCGACGCGAGCGATGACATCGGCGCGAAGCCCGACGCCGCCGTTGAAGACATCCCCCCGGAGGACGTCCCTGCCCCCGACGTGCCCGCGACCATCGAGCCCTTCAACGCCTCTCCGCGCGGGAGCTTCCCTCGCGGGTTCCTCTGGGGATCGGCCACCGCGCCCTACCAGATCGAGGGCGGGCTCACCCACACCGACTGGGCCCGCTGGGAAGAGATGCCCAATCGCATCCTCCACGGTGACCGCGCCGACGACGGCCCGCAGAGCCTCACCCGCTTCACCGCCGACCTCGACGCCCTCGTCGAGAGCGGGCAGAACTCCTACCGCCTCGGCGTCGACTGGTCGCGCATCTTCCCCACCCGCGACGCGTGGCAGCGCTGCGCCGCCGCCGCGTCGATGCCCCTCGCGGACTTCCACACCGCCTGCCTCGCCGCCGCCGACCCCGCGGGCGTCGCGTACTACCACTCCGTCTTCGCGGCGATGGCCCAGCGGCGCCTCACGCCCATGGTGACCCTCCAGCACTTCGTGCTGCCCGACTACCTCAACGACCTCTCGCAGCCCTTCGACGGTCAGGGCTTCGCCCGCCCTGGGATCGTCGACGACTTCTACGCCTGGGCGCGCTTCGCGGGCCGCGAGTACGGCGCCGAGGTCGACTGGTGGATCACCCTCAACGAGCCCATCGTCGTCGTCGCGGGGGGCTACCTCCAAGGGGTCTTTCCCCCCGGCGCGCCGCTCAACTGGGACCTCATCCGCAGGGTCGTCACCAACATGATCCGCGCGCACGCCCGCGGCTACGACGCCCTCCACGAGGCCGACACCGCCACGGCGCAGTCCTCGGGAGACGCGGGCGCAGCGCGCCCCGCGTGGGTGTCGATCGCGTCGCACAACCGGGTGTTCCGCGCGGCCAACCCGGTGAACGCCAACGACCAGGCCGCGGCCGAGGCGGCGCGCTACGTCAACAACCTCCTCTTCCTCAACGCCATCGTGAGGGGTGACCTCGACGCCGACGCCGACGGCTCGGTGATGGGCCCCACCGACCTCCGCAACGACCCCTCGCTCCGCGCCCGCGCGGACTTCATCGGGGTCAACTACTACGGCCTCACCCTGACGCGCGGCGTGCCCGCGCTGCCCATCCTCCGCGGGATCCCGCAGCAGGTCGGCCTCCCCACGCCGCTGCCCAAGAGCGACCTCGCGTGGGACATCTACCCGCAGGGCTTCCTCCTCGTGCTGCGCGAGGCGGCGCAGTACGGGCTGCCCATCCTCGTGACCGAGAACGGCGTGGCCGACGCCGTGGGCACCAACCGCCAGCGCTTCCTCGCGGAGCACCTCGCGATCCTCGCGCGGGCGGTCTCCGAGGGCGTCGACGTCCGCGGCTACTACCACTGGTCGATCGTCGACAACTTCGAGTGGGCCGAGGGCTTCTGCCCGCGCTTCGGGCTCTACCGCGTCGACTACTCCAACGCCGAGCGCGCGCGCACCCCGACGCCCGCCGCGATGACCTACCGCTCCATCATCGAGGCCAACGCCGTCTCCGACGCGCTCCTCACCTCGCTCCCCGCCTACGCCCCGCCGCGCTACTGCCACCCCTCCGACGGGGGAACGTGACCCGCGCCCTCGCCCTCGCCCTCGCCTTCACCGTCCCCGCCGCGGGAGCGCTCGCGCAGCCGCGCCACGGGCCCACCCTCGACCAGCGGCCCGTCACCGTGGAGCTCGTCGCGACCGAGCGCTGCTCCGCCGACCGAGCGCGGGAGACCCTCGCCAGCCACGCCCCCGCCGTGATGCGCTGCTTCGACGAGGCCCGCGCCCGCGACGCCCGGCCTCTCTCCACCGTGCGCCGCGTCGAGGTGGTGGTGCGCCTCGACGCCCGCGGCGCGGCCGAGGTCACCGAGTTCGAGCCGCCGCTGCTCTCGCGGGGGCTCTCAGCCTGCCTCGCCGACGCGCTGCTCTCGTGGAGGCAGTCGGGGCCCGTCTCGCCCCGCGCCCTGGTGCGCCTCGCGGTCGTGCCCGGTCACTGACCGCGAGAGCGACGACGCGCCCACCAGGTCACGCCGCCGAAGATCACCAGCACCGGGATCACCTTGAGGACCCAGGAGAGATCCTCGGGCGGGGCCTCGGGCGGAGGGGGCTGCGCGACCGGCCCAGCGTCGGGGCGGCGGCGGTCGTCGAGCGCGCGCCAGCCCTCGTGGGTGAGCTCGGCGTCGTCGAGGGTGGTGCCGTCGGGGCGCAGGGCCGTGAAGCGCAGCTTCGCCCGGTCGACCTCGACGCGCACGTAGTGGTGCTCTGGGGCGTACACGATGGTCATCTCGCGCCGCGCGCCGCGGGGGTACAGGGGAGCGCCGCCCCCGCCCGAGACGAGGTAGCGCAGGCCGCGGTCGGCGCCGCGCTCGTAGGCGTGGTCGTGCCCCGAGACCACCAGGTCGACCCGGTGGCGACGGAGGATCGAGTCGACGTCGCCGTCGCGCATGAGCTCGTTGTCTCCGTGCGGGCCCGACGAGCGCGGGCCCCAGTGCGTCACCACGAAGAGCCAGTCGTCGGGGCCCTCGCGCCGCGCGCGGGAGAGCTCGGAGTCGAGCCAGTGCCGGGCCTCGCTGGTCCAGTCGTCGTAGGAGTTGGCGAGCACGAAGCGCGCGCAGCCCCAGCGGAAGGAGTGGTCGAGCTCCGGCGAGGGCCCGTCGGGGGAGGCGTGCACGTAGCGCCGGTACTGCTCGATGCCCCGGGAGCGCAGCGAGGCGATCTCGTGGTTGCCGATCACCGGCGCGAAGAAGGTCCGCCGTAGGAGCGGGGCCTCGATGTCGAAGAACTCCTGCCAGAGGGCGTCGCGGCGGCCGTCTTCGACGAGGTCGCCGGTGTGGATCACCAGCTCGGGGCCCTCGCGCACGATGGCCTCGACCACGCGGCGGTGCGGCGCGCGCTGCGAGCGGGTGTCGCCGTAGATGACGAAGCGAAAGGGCTGCGAGGGGGCGGGGGCCGTGGCGAAGCTGCCGACCGCGGTGGAGATCCCCGGGCCCTCGACGGTGAAGTCGTAGCGGGCGCCGGGGCGCAGGCCCGAGAGGCGGACCTCGTGCAAGGCCGCGGGAGGGCCCTCGGCGGAGGCGACCCCCGCGCCGGCGTCGGAGCCCGCGGGCCGAGCGACGACGGTGACGGGCCCCACCCGCGCGCGCTCGACCATGATGACCGCGGAGGTGTCGCGGACGTCCATGATCCACGGGCCCTTGAGCAGGCCGTCTTGCGCGTAGGCGACGGGGCTCGATATGGCGAGGGCGAGGCAGAGGCACGTCGCGGTACGGGTACGCACGGGCGGAGGGTGCTCTTTGCCGCAACGAGCGCGGGCGTGTCGAGGGCCTTGGCGCCGCTCAGGGGAGGCCGCGCAGCCGCGCGAGCATCTGGAGCGCGGTGAGGTTGCGCACGTTGTAGCCGTAGCGCAGCCCCTCGGCGCTGAAGTCCGCGGGGGCGGTGTCGCCGCCGTTCATGTAGACCGAGGGGTGGACGCCGTCGTCGGAGATGCCGCGCGAGGGCAGGGGGTGCGCCGCCGCCCAGTAGTCGATGAGCGGCAGCCGGCGCGAGGCCGCGAGGCCGCGGACGACGGCGTTGAGCTCCATCGCTCGGGCCTCGGCGAGCTCGCTGTCGTTGCGGTCGGGGATGGTGCTGAGCACCGGCACCGTCCCGTGGGCGAGGGTGAGGTCGACGATGCGCGCGAGGTTCGCGGCGTAGGTCGCGGTGGGCACGCGGTCGACGTCGTTGGTGCCGTACATGATGATCGCCCACAGGGGGCGGATCGCGCGGAGCTCGCGCAGGAGCGGGGCGTCGTCGCCGCCGGCGAGGGCGTCGGCGGTGGTCCACCCCGCGGTGGCGCAGGCGCTCGCGCGGTTGAAGGGGTTGGTGCCGCCGGCCACCGTCGCCGAGCGGAACCAGGCGACGGTGGGGCCGAGCGAGGCGTAGGCGCCGAGGTTCACCCAGCCGAAGCCCACGTCGAAGAGGAAGCTCCCGCTCTCGGTGATCGAGTCGCCGATCTTGGCGAACACCCGAGGGTCGTTGCCCATCGCCGCGCCCCGGTCGCGCAGCGCGCGCAGGTTCGCCACGGTCGCCGCGTCCCAGGCCGGGAGCGCGTCGCCCGCGGGCGGGACCGTCACGGCGCCCACGTCGACGGGCGGAGGCGGTACGTCCCGCGGCGGAGGAGGTACGTCCCGCGGCGGAGGAGGTACGTCCCGCGGCGGAGGAGGTACGTCCCGCGG
>JAEYZO010000370.1 GCA_023428035.1 Pseudomonadota bacterium
CCTTCGTGACGTGTCCGACGTGAAGTCGCGCGAAGGGGCGACACCCTCGCGGCGGTTCACGGAGGACACGCGCGACGGTGAACGACCCTCGTGACAACACCGCGGTGAAGGCGCGGGAGGGGGAGCGAGGGCGGGGGGTCGACGCGGAGACGGTGACCCTCCCGCTGGGGCCTCTTTTCGTGGAAGCGACGGGGCTGTGACCAACGGCCTCGCCCCCTCTCCTACCGTGGGCGTCGGGGCTGAGTGCCTCCACCCGCCGCCCCTCCTCCGTGACCGCTCAGGATCGACCTCATCTCGCTCGCAGCCATACGCGGATTTTCTCGTCCATTCCGGGCGATCCGCGTTCGCGGGATCAGATCTCAGGCGTCGCGTCTCCCGACCCCCGCGCTGATGGAACAGCGCGAAGCCCGCGCTCGCCGCGGGCTTGAGCGTAAGGCGATGACCCGCGCGCGCTCCCTCACCTCGACCGCGCTGCTGCTCGCGCTGGCGAGCTGCACCTCCGCACCCGCCCCGATGACCGACGGCGGCGTCGCTGACGTCACCGACGCGCCCGCTCCCGACACGAACGCCGTCGTCCCTCCCGGGTTGCGCACCCTCGCGGAGCTGCCCGACTGCGACCCCGAGGAGCCCTCCCTCGCGTGCGTCGAGCAGCTCTTCCTCCCGCTGCGAGGGACCGCGTGGCCCTTCGACGGCGCGCGCGTCGCCGTAGCGCCCCTCAGCCCGGCGGCTCGTAGATCCGTCGCACGTCGGCGCCGCCCACGAACGCATACGAGCCCGCCGCGCCGTAGCCGTAGATCACCACGCCGAAGGGCCGCTCCCCCGCGAAGCGGTGAACCCCCGCGCTGAGCGGGCAGCGCCGCGTCTCGTAGCTCACCCCCGAGAGCGAGCCCGCGGGCTCGACCACGCAGCCCGAGGGAGCGACCCCGTCGAGGGTCACCGCCGCGCCGGGCTCGGCCACCACCACGCCCCAGGTCTGGTCCCACGACCCGGGCGCGAGGACGATGTAGTCCGCGCGGAACTGATCCACCGGCGGGAACACCGTGAGCGAAGGGTCTCCGATGGCCGGGCCGTCGACGTGGCCGTTGCTCACCAGCACCTGCCCCACGATCACCGGGCGGTCGGAGCTCACCACCGCGTTGTCGCGGGTCCAGGTGGTGCGCACCTCGCCGGGCTGGAGCGTGAAGGTGTCGAAGGGCGCGGGCAGAGAGGTCGTCACCGTCGCGGCCTCGGCGGCCCCCACGAAGCGCAGGATGTCAGGCTCGCGGTAGCCGCCCGTCGAGCGCACCGGGCTCCGCGGAACCACGTAGCGCGTGCCGATCGACTCCACGGGGAACATCTGCTCCTCCAGGTGATCGAGGCAGCACGACGACGCCCCGTCGGGCGTGGGGATGTCCACCACGCCACCCGGCGCGCCCGCGGACTCCACGCCGGAGAAGACAGCTACGGGCTCGCTCGCCACCACCGAGGTTCCGCTGAGGTCGGTCATCGTGCGCGTGTCGTCGCCGAGCACGCCGTCGTCGGTCTCGAGGTTGAGCACGTCGAAGGGGTTGAGCGTCACCGTGATCTCGCCCCCCGCCGCGGTCGCCGCGATGGGAGGGTTTCCCCGGATGCGCCAGGTCGGGCGCACCGTCACCCGGGTGTTGGGACGCACGCCCACCACGGTGACGTAGGCGCGGTCGACGACGTTCCCGATGACTCTGATCGGGTGCCCCGCGGGCCAGCCGATCGCGCGGTACACCCGGCCGAGCGAGGTCGCCGGGAGCAGCAGCGAGGCGTCGTTGGAGAAGGCGTTCGAGAAGTTGTTGTACTGGTAGACGATGACCGGAGACGACGAGCGGATGCGGTACGCGTTCGACGAGAGGCAGGTGCCCGGCGAGGCGTAGTCGTTGGGCCGCGCGCCGCAGTCGAGCTCCCGCGTGGGGAGCGCCACGGGGCGCAGGCTCCCCGGGTCGACGGTCATCTCGATGACGGTGACCGCGCGCGTGGGCTGACCGACGGGCGCGGCGTTCACCTCGATGGTCACCCGCGCGGGAGACTCGCCCACGTTCGAGAGCGCCACGCCCCAGGGGCCGCTCGCGGGGTCGTTGAGGGCGTCTTGCTGGTCGAGGTCGACCGCCCAGAACTCGCAGCCGACGTTCGAGGGCTGGGTCTCGGCGAGCTGACACGCCGACACGCACGCGCCCTCGCGACAGACGAAGCCCTGGTCGAGCTCGCACCGCTCACGCAGCGCGCCCGGCGCGCCGTCGTCTCCGCAGGAATGGACCTCGTCGCCGACGCACACCGCGCGGCCCGGCAGGCACGCCGCGCATCCGATCCCCGGCGCGCACACGCCCTCGCAGGTGACGGTGGCGCCAGGGGAGCCGTCGGCGTTGCAGGGTGTGTAGAGGCGCCCCGCGCACGCGCCGCACGCGCCGCCCGTATCGAAGCGCACGTCGGTCGGGGCGCCCGCGTCGGCGGCGGTGAAGCCCGCGGGCTCCGAGCAGCCGAGCGCGACGAGCGCCCCGAGCAGGAAGGGTGTCCGTCGCGGTCGGTTCGGCATCGGGTCCTACGCTCCGACGGCGACGGTGCCACAACGCCGCGCGGCGGTGTACGCCTCGTCGCGGCGCCCTGAGGGCGGGCTGACGCTCAGCGACCTACTGGCAGAGGCCGAACGCGCAGTCGTTGTCGCAGCACTGGCTCGTGGCCGTGCAGGGCTGGAGCCGACGGATGCACATCGGCTGACGACACGTCCCGTCGCTCGCGCAGTTGCCCGAGCAGCAGTGGCTCCCGTAGCGGCAGGCGCCCATCAGCGGGCTGCACGCCGTGTCGCAGCGACCGCTCATGCACCGCTGGTTGCAGCAGTCGACGTTCGTGGTGCAGGTCGCGCCGCGGTCGGCGCACACCGACCTGCAGCGCGAGTCGGAGCCGCACGCGTTGCCCGCGCAGCACCACGAGGTGCTCAGGCAGAAGCCCCCGACGCCCGCGCAGGAGACCTGTCGGCACACGCCGGCGGAGCAGCTCCGGCTGCAGCACTGCGCGTCGGCGGTGCAGGTCGCGCCCTCGCGCGAGCAGGTCGTCGCCGTGCGGCACACCCCGCTCGCGCACTGGAGCCCGTCGCAGCACCCGCTCCCGCACGCCTGCCCGAGCACCGAGCAGGTCACCGGCGCCTGGCAGCTCCCGCTCACGCACTCCAGCCC
>JAEYZO010000458.1 GCA_023428035.1 Pseudomonadota bacterium
GTCAGGCACCGGGCGGGCTCGGGGCGGGCTCGACGCGGGGCGCGCGGGGGCGGTCGAAGTTGAGGCGCTCGCGCTCGACGACGAGGGGGAGCTTTCGCACGTGCACGAGGATGGTGTGGATGTACTCGCCCACGATGCCGATGAAGAAGAGCTGCACCGAGGCGAAGAAGAAGAAGCCCACGAGGATGGGGGCCGTGCCGAGGACGAAGCTGTCCCAGTAGAGGAGCTTGGCGACGAGGTAGCCGAGGGAGATGCCGAGGGAGAGCGCCGAGAGGACGAAGCCCGCGAAGGTCGCGACGCGCAGGGGCGCGGCGGAGTGCTTCACGATCCCGAGGATGGCCAGGTCGTAGAGGGTGAAGAAGTTGTTCTTGGTAAAACCCCGCTGGCGCTGGGGCTTGTCGAAGGGCACCAGCGCGGGCTCGAAGCCGATCTCAGAGATCAGCCCGCGGAAGTACGGCATCGGGTCGTCGATGCTGCGCAGCACGTCGATCACCTTGCGGTCGTAGAGCCCGAAGCCCGTGAAGTGCTGGATCGGCCGCACGTCGCTGATGCGGTGGATGAGCGCGTAGAAGAGCGCCCTCACCGCGCGGAACACCAGGGACTCGTCGCTGGTGCGCTTCACCGCGGCGACGACCTTGAAGCCCCTCTCCCACTCTGCGATGAGCGCGGGGATGAGCGAGGGCGGGTCCTGGAGGTCCGACGCCATGGTGATGACCGCGTCGGCGTCGGTCTGGAGGAGGGCGTGGTAGGGCGAGCGCACCTGGCCGAAGTTGCGCGCGTTGAAGATCACCCGCACGGCGGGGTCACCCTCGGCGAGGGCGCGGAGCTCGGCCTGCGTGCCGTCGGTCGATGCGTTGTCGATGAAGACGAAATCGACGTCGTACGTCGGCGAGGCCGCGAAGACGTCGCGCACCTGGCGGTAGAGCTCGGTGACGTTCCCCGCCTCGTTGAAGCAGGGGGCCATGACGGTGACGCGCGGCATCGGGGTATTGGCCGAGAGCATGAGGCCAGCGGGGCGCGCGGGGTCAAGCCGCGCGATGGTGTCGCCGCTTCCGGTCGCCGCGCCGACGTCGTAGGGTTTCGTGCTGGGCGCGCCCATGTACCTCCGGGACACTCTCCAGCGAACCTTATTGGCGCTCTCGGGTGGCGTGGTCTCCGGAGCGCTGTCAGGGGCGTTGGCTGGGGCGCTGTTTGAGACCGCGCACGTGTCGCCCCTCCACGACGCGGCCCTGGGTGTGTTGCCGGGCATCGGCGTCGGCTTGGCGATGGCGCTCGCGTCGATCGTGCTTGGACCGTCGCGACTCGCCGCGGCGCGCGAGCGCGTCACGTCGGGCGGCGGTCTCGCCGCGACAGTGGTCTTCGCTGTCCCCTTGGCGCTCAGCGGCGCAGCCCTGGTGACGCTCTCCGTCCTGCCGGCGGTGCTTCGCCGCGTACAGGTGCCGGAGGTGTCTTCGCTCGTCGCGCTGGCGGTGGTGCTTGGCGCGACGGCGGCGTGGTCGCTCCCCGCCCTCTTCGCGGCGCGGGCGTGGGTCCGCCGTGCGGGGCCCTTCGCCAGCGCGCCCGCGGTGATCCTCCGGCCGCTTGCGCTGGGTTCCGCGCTGGCGCTCGCGCAGTGGTGGCTGTTCGACCTCGTCCTCTCGCTGGCTCCTTCGGGCTCAGGCCTGCTCGCCCCACGGGACGCCCTCGCGACCGCGGCGTACGCGGTCGACGTGGCGGGCGTTGCTGCGTGGACCCTCACCCCCTTCGCCGCGCCACTCTGCGCGGTCGCGCTCGCAACGCGTCGCTGGGCCCCGCCCTTCGCATTGCTCGCGGCGGTCAGCCTTTTAGCGGCGCTCTCAACCGCGGGCGACACAGCCCCACTCGCGCGTCACGCCGGCCCGAGGAGGCTCGCGCTTAGAGCCTTGCAGTGGGCGTTCGACCGCGACGGCGACGGGTTCGCGCGCGGCTTCGGCGGTGGTGACTGCGATGACCGCGACCCCTCACGCCACCCCGGTGCGCTTGAGGTCGCGGGCAACGGCGGGGACGAGGACTGCGACGGGGTGGACCTTGACCCTTCTCGCCTCGCGGCGCTCAACGTCCCCGACCCGATGACCGCCGAAGTGCGCGCGGCGCTCGCGGCTCGGGTGCCAGAGCCGCTCGACGTCGTGCTCATCACGGTCGACACGCTCCGCGCAGACCTGCATTTCGCGGGCAACCCTTTGCGTGTCTCTCCAAACCTTGACCGGTTCGCCGAGCGTTCGGTGGTGTTCTCCCGCGCGTACGCCACGGCTACCTACACCGCCCGGTCGCTCGGCGCGGTGTTGTCTGGGAGGTACACCGAGGAGCTCCACCGGACGCGGGGTACGCGGCAGCGCTTCGCCCGCGCGAACGTGATGCTCGCCGAGCGTCTACGCGACGCGGGGTGGACCAACGCGCTAGTGCCCGGTGTCGACTCGCTCCGACCGGAGGGCGGGCTCGCTCAGGGCTTCGGGTGGAACGCGCTGGAGATCCTCCCCGCGCGGCCCTGGGCGGGGATGGTGGTCGACGACCGCGTGGCCGAGCGCGCGCGAGAGCTCGTGGCGTGGCCGCCGGGAGACACCCCGCGGCATTTCCTATGGGCGCACTTCTCCGACCCGCATGAGGGCTACGTCGAGCACGCCGAGGTGGGCGATTTCGGCCCGCCGCCCGCGGGGCGCTACTGGCAGGAGGTGGCGTGGACGGACCGGCAGGTGGGCCGCGTGCTCGACGCGGTCGCCTCGCTCCCCGAGGCGCGGCGGAGGCACACCCTGGTGATCGTGACCGCGGACCACGGCGAGTCGCTCGGAGAGCACGGCGCGCGCTCCCACGGCTCGGGCCTCTGGGAGAACGAACTCCGCGTCCCGCTGATGGTGTGGTGGGAGGGCATCACCCCGCGCCGGGTCGAGACCCCGCGGAGCTTGATCGACGTCGCGCCGACGGTGCTCGACCTCCTCCGCGTCGAGCGCCCGGCGCGGGGCGCGCCCGACGCGCTCTCGGGCGAGAGCCTCGTGCCCGACCTCCTCGGCTTCGACCCCCCGTCGCGGCTGATCTACGCCGACCTTCCGCCCGAGAGCAACGCGGGCGCGCAGTGCTACGCGCTCATCGACGGCCGGTGGAAGCTCTCGCAGCGCGGCACGGCGCAGGCGCTCTACGATGTCGTGTCAGACCCCGGCGAGCGCGCTGACCTCTCGCGGAGCGCCCCCGAGGAGCTCGCGAGGAAGAGGCTCTTGCTGGGTGCGTTCCGCGCGCGGCTCCGCGCGGTAGAGCCCACGCGCGACGCGCCCGAGGGGTGGTGAGCGGCTCGCGGCGAAGCTCGACGGCGAAACGCGCTGCTCCTGCGTGCCGTGCCGGGGTCGTCGAGTACCGTCGCCGGCCGTGAACCTCGCGGCGGTCGTCTTCGACCTCGACGGTACGCTCGTCGACTCCGTCGCCGACGTGACCGCGGCCTTCCGTGAAGCCTGGTTGGAACACGGCTTCGACGGTCCCTTCCCTGAGGCGCGGCTGCGCATCGGGCCCCCCCTCGACGCGGTCGTGGGGGGGGGGGGGGGGGGGGGGGGGG
>JAEYZO010000473.1 GCA_023428035.1 Pseudomonadota bacterium
GCGCGCTCGCGTGGGTCGAGGCGGGCGCGCGCTTCGACCCGGGCGCGATGGACAAGGCCGGAGAGCGCAGCGAGCCCTCGGAGGAGGGGCTGGTGCTGGCCTGCGTGGCGCCGGGGCTGCGCGGCGCGAGCGGTGGCGGGAGCCTGGTGCACCCGCGCGTGGTCGTCGCGACCGCGTGAGCTGACGGAGGGAGCGGACGGATGTGGAGCCCTGATTCACGCAGGCAGCGGGCGAGCGAGCTGAAGGCCATCGGCGACCGGGTGACGCGCTACCGGCAGCTCACCGAGAGGTTCATGGGCTACTTCAAGCCCGACTCCGACAGCGCGCGGGGGCTCGCGGCGGTGCGCCACCGCCTCGAGGACCTTCAAGACCGCGCGGCGCAGCGGCACCGCAGGCTCGCCAAGGGCGTCGTGAAGATCGGCGTGGTGGGCCTGGAGAAGCAGGGCAAGAGCGCGTTCCTGTCGGCGTGGCTGCGGAGCGAGAGGCTCCTGCCCTCGGAGGCCGAGCGGTGCACCTGGAGCACCACGGTGGTCGAGCCCGGGCCCGAGGGCACCTACCGCGCGCTGGTGGAGTTCTACGCGAAGGATGACTTCCGCCTGCGCGTGGCGAGCTACTTCGACGCGCTGGAGCGTGGGAGCGCGTCGCGCTGGGAGGGGCTCGACGCCCACGAGCTCGCGCGCCTGCGGGCGTCGTACAAGGCGCGCGAGGGCCACGACGTCGACGACGTCGACCGCGCGTCGCGCCGCGACGTCGCGGCGTGGGAGGAGCTCAAGGAGATCTCCGCGGGGCTCGGCGAGATCAAGGCGAGGCTCGGTCAGCCCGCGCTCTCGATCGAGGCGCGGACGGTCGACGAGCTCGCGGAGATGATCCGGCCGTACATCGCGCTGAAGGACACCAACGCGGGCAACCGCCCCTACGCGGGCGTGCGCGCGGTGAAGCTGGTGACCGTCACGGTGCCCGTGCGCGGCGCGGTGGCGGGCGTGGTGCTGATGGACCTGCCGGGCATCGACGCGCCGAGCGACAAGGCGAGGCGAGACACCGAGGAGGCGCTCCGCGACGAGGTCGACGTCGCCATCTTCGTGAAGGACGTGACGCGGCCCTCGCTGGTGCAGCAGGAGCTGGAGCTCTTGAAGACCATGCAGCGCGCCGACCGCTCGGTGTCGCTGCACGACCGGCTCTTCGTGGTGCTCACCAAGGTCGACCTCTTCGCGCGGCCCGACGAGAACGGCAACTGGCACTGGCGCCTCGCCGCGCGGAACTTCAAGGACCTCGCGATCGACCGGGTGTTCCCCTACTCGAAGGTGTGGGCGAACCAGGGCGTCGACGCGGCGCACCCCGTCGCGCCGCAGCTCCGCGACTACTACAACGAGACCTCGCCCGCGAGCGGGCTCGAGCAGCTGCAGGCCGCCATCGCGAGGTACCTCTCGGACGAGGTCGAGCGCATCGACGAGGCGAGCGTGAAGAGGATCCGCGACGAGGCGCAGGAGCTGGAGACGCAGCTCCGGGGTCTCCTGGTCACGGTGAAGGAGACCCTCAACGAGCGGGAGTTCGAGCGGCGGCGCGAGCAGCTCTTCGACGAGCTCTGGGAGCACATCAAGGCGGGGGAGAACCCCCAGGGGCTGCTGCCGGCGATCCGCGCGAACCTCTCGCGCTACATGGACGCCGAGGTGAGCGACGAGGCCCGCAAGGCCCGCGCGGCGCGGGCGCGGCAGCGCATCGACGAGATCCGGCAGGACCTCCTCGCGAGGCTCACCCCCGAGGAGGCCGAGAGCAAGCGCAGGCAGATGCCCTCCCCCGGCCTCATGAACGAGACCGCGGTGGAGATCGAGATGCGCAAGGTGATGCGCGAGCGCTGCGCCGCGCGCGTCGCGGGCCTGGGCGAGGACTTCCGCGACACCGCGAGGGACTCCATCGAGCGCATGCTCGCGGAGATGTTCGTCAACGCCGAGGCCGCGGAGGGCCGCCTCGAGACGCTCCTCCCCCCGGGGCGCACGCTCCTCGACCGCATCGACGCGCTCGGCCGCGCGGGGTCGGTGAGCGAGAGCGTCTTGCGGTACCAGAGCCGGGAGCTGGCCAAGGCCGACGTCGCCTTCGAGGTGCTCTCGCGCTACTTCGCGCGGCAGATCATCGACATCCTCGACGCGACGGACCCGGCGGACCGCGACCTGCGCGAGCGCGAGATGCGCGGCCTGGAGCAGTTCTTCGGGATGGACATCACCGACCGCGCGTCGCGGGGCGACCCCCTCGCCGCGGCGGCGGTCGCTCAGCCGCCGACCGCGGCGCAGGGCTTTCCCCAGGCGCAGGCGCAGTTCCCGACGCGCCCCGCGGAGTTCCGCGCCGGGGCGCAGCCCGCGGCCCCCGTCGCGCCGACGATCCCCCGCGACTGGACGCGGATGCTCGCCCGAGTGCGCGCCGACGTCGACCGCATCTGCAACTTCCTCGAGGCCCTCGCGCGGCACCCCCGCGGCCTCCAGAAGTACCACGAGGAGGCCGTGCGCACGGTGCACGACGCCTGGCTCGACCGCGAGGGCGAGCAGTCGCTCCGCCGCTGGGCCCGGAGCGAGTGCGCGCGCATCTGGCCCGAGCGCTTCGTCGCCGTCGACGCCGAGGCGAAGCGCGCGAGGGACGACATCCACGCGCTCGAAGAGCTCTTCGGCGAGGCGCGCTGAGGGCCATGGCCACCGAAGACCCGCTGCGCGCGTGCGTGCGCTTCTACCTCGCGACCCTCGACGCCCTCGACGCCGACCGCGACGCCCTCGCCTCCGTCGAGCGCGCCGCGCGGGAGTCGCTCGAGCCCTACGCCGACGCCCTCGCCGCCGCGGGCGACCCCTGGGGCCTCTCCCGCTCCGTCGCGCGCGGCAGCGCGGGCCTGTGGCGCCCGCAGGACCCCGTCGCGCTCCGCGGGCTGACCGACGTCTACGAGGTGCGCGGCCGCTTCACCTTCGAGGGCGAAGACGGCGCGAACCTCTCCGCCGTCGCCGCCGCGGTGCGCGAGTCTCGACGCGAGATCGACCGGCAGCGCGCCGCGCTCGTCGCGCTCTCCGAGGCTCCTGCCCGGGCGAGGGAGCGCGCCGCGGAGCTGGAGCGGGCCGAGGCCGCCGACACCCAGGCCCAGCAGTCCAAGGCCCTGGAGCGCTTCGAGCCCGAGGCCGCGCAGCTCCGGGAGATCTGCCAGAAGCTCCTCGACGCGGTGCGCGCGCAGAAGCGCCCCGACCTCGCCGACGTCTCCCAGGCCGCCGCGCTCTACGCCGACTACGTGTCGCGCGTGTCGGGCCTCTACGCGAAGGCCCTGCCCTACCTCCGCGGCGCCCTCGCGGAGCTCTCCCGGGCCGCGGGCGTCGAGGCCCCGCCCTCGTGGCCCGACTCGCTGCCCTTCAGCCCCTCGCTCCCCGAGGAGCTCGTG
>JAEYZO010000755.1 GCA_023428035.1 Pseudomonadota bacterium
GCGCGGCTGCGCGGGGAGCGAGAGCGGGAGGGACATCGCGAGCGCGGCGGCCAGCGCGGCGCGGTGGGCGTTCACGGGGCCACGATAGCCCTGCGGGGTCAGAACTTGTAGGTGACGCCGAGCCTGAAGTTGATCGGGAGGTTCAGGCCCCAGAAGTCCGTGGTGAGCGGGCGGCGGGAGGCGACGTCGATGTTGGTGGGCATCATCGTCGCGGTGTCGGTCGCGGGGTCGTCAGGGAAGGGGATGTACATCGTGCCCAGGGCCCAGAACGACAGGTGGCGCCACAGCGCGGCCTCGACCGAGAGCCCGAGGAAGCCCCGGGACGTCTCCGGCGCGACGCACTCGTTGTTGGTGTCGCGGCTCACGCAGAGCGAGTACTCCCGCGAGTCGACGGAGTACGTCGGGTTCATGCGCGTGGGGTTGTCGTTGTTGAACTCGAAGCCGCCGTTGAGCGAGAGGATGAACGCGCCCATGTGGCCCCGCTCTTCGCCGGTGTTGATGCGCACCGAGGCGTTGCCCTGGAGCACGAAGCCCAGGCCCGACGAGCCCTTCGCGCCGAAGGCGCCGTAGAAGCGGGCCTCGCCGCCGACGGAGAAGACCCCCTCGGCGAGGCGCAGGCCGATGCGCGCGCGGGCCTCGATCTCGAGCCAGTCGAAGCGGGTGCGCAGGCCCACGCCGGCGTCGATGCCGAAGGCCCTGAGGCCCTCGGGGAGGAGGCCGAAGGTGGCCCGGGCCTCGCGGGGCATGCCCCCGATGCCGAGGCTCGCGTCGACGGCGCCGTCTCCGAGCGCGAGGGGCGCGGCGCCGATGGTGCTGAGCGTCGCGCGGCGGCGCGCGGTGTTGACGATGGTCGAGTCGCGGCCGAGGCGGGCCATCACCGGGGGGTTGTCGCCCGCGGTGAGGGAGACGTTCTGCTCCCAGGTGTCGTAGCCCGGCGCCACCACGCGCACGCGCACCGCGCCCGCGGGGAAGCTCCCCACGGCGCCGACGGGGTGCGGCTGCGGGTCGTCGCCGACGAAGACCTGCGCGCCGGGCACGGAGGTCTGCACCACGAGGTTGCCCATCGCCTGCGGGCGCTCGAGGTTGGCGCGCACCACGCACGGGGTCGAGGCCGAGACCTGGCACTCCTGGGTGAAGTCCTGGTAGCCCTCGGCGCGCACGAGCACCTGCGCGGCGCCGGCGTTGACCTCGCGCTCGACGCGGCCCTGGCCCACGCGCTCGCTGTTGATGAAGATCTCGGCCTCGGGGGGCACGGCGGTGACCTGCACCTGGCCGCGGGCCTGGGCGACGGGCATGTCGGCCTCGCCGATCTCGACCACGATCTGCTGCCCCGCGGCGACGTTGATGTCGCGGCGCACGCTCGTGCGGCCGTCGGCCTCGAAGCGGATGGAGTGCTGCCCGACGCCGACGTTGAGCACCTCGCCGCGGCCGTTGGTGAGGGTGACCGCCTCGCCGTCGATGAAGGCGCGGGAGCCGGCGACGGGGGCGACGATGCGCACGGTGCCGCCGGTGGCCGCGGCGGCCTCGAGGTCGACGGCGATGGCCTGCACCTGGCCGGCGGCGACGGTCACCTCGCGGCGCGTCGAGCGGAAGCCCGGCGCGGCGACGTTGATGATGTGCGTGCCGGGCTGCACCTGGTCGCTCGCCGGGGGCGTGCCCGTGAGGGGGGCGCCGTCGAGGGTGACCTGCAGGCCCGCGGGCACGGGGCCGTTGGGGTTGGTGACGATGACCCGCACGGTGCCCGTGGGGGCCACGGTGGGGCGGAGGGTGACGTTCACCGTCGCGAGGCCGCCGGAGACCACGGTGACGGCCTCGCGCACGGGCTCGCGGCCCTCTTGCCGGACCTCGACGATGTGCTGGCCGGGGGTGACGTTGTTGATGCGGCCGGGGGTGGTGCCGACCTGGTTGCCGTTGAAGAAGATCTGCGCGCCGTCGACGGCGGCGGCGACGTAGATGTTGCCGGCCTGCACGAGGGTGGCGTCGATGGTGCGGTTGTTGGTGTTGATGGTCGCTTCGAGGGTGGCGCGCACGTAGCCCTGGCGCTCGAAGATGAAGCGGTGCACGCCGCGGGTGGTGCGCACGCGGCGCAGCGGGGTCTGCCCGATGGGGTTCCCGTTGGGGTCGTCGATGTAGACCGTCGCGCCGGGGGGCGTGGAGGTCAGGTTGACCAGGCGGACCTGCGCCTGCGCGGCGGCGGGGGCCGCGACGCAGACGGCGACGACGGCGGCGACGGTGGACCAGCGGCGGTTGTTCAGCACGGCGAGATCGTCCTGTAGCGATGGGTAGAGATAGGCGCGAGGCGGGTGTGGGCGGCGCCCCTCACCGTCGCGCAAGCGCGGCCCGTGGTATCGTGATCGCCGCGGAAAGGGAACGGACTTCGATCAGCGCCTGCGCGGGGTCGGGGTCGGGTTCTCTTGCGGGCGCATCACCAGCGGCACGGTGACCGTGGTGTGGCGGTTGGTGGCCCTGAAGCGCAGCCCGCGGAGGATGCCCTGGAGGCACTCGCCCACGGTCGAGACGGGCTGCGCGATGTCGCTCTGCGCGATGTCGCCCACGGCGCCGTCGTTGCCGACCTGGAGCTCGTAGCGCGCGTAGCCCTCGGCCCTGCGCGTAGCGCGCGCGGCGAGGAGCGGTGAGTAACACCCGAGGAGCGCTCGGGCCTGCTGGGTCACCACCGCGGTGACCTCGGCCTCGGAGAGGGGCCCGGAGCCCGCGCGGATCACCGCGGCGATGGACTCCGGGGCCTCGAAGCGCATGCGGGGGTAGAGCACCACCTCGTTGGCGCTCACGGTGAGGGTCGGGTTCTCGAACACGAAGGGGAAGCTCACCCGCGCGGCGTGGGTGATCCCTTCGATGCGCATCGGGCGGATGATCTGCAGGATGCACTCGCGGGTCTGGCGCAGGGCGGGGGTGGTGGTCTCGCCCGCGGCGTCGGAGACGAGGCCCGAGGTCTCGACGACGAAGCCGATGTCGACGCTGCCCGCGGCGTCGGGGGCGCCCGAGAGCACGCGCTCGTAGCAGTCCTGGATGTCGTCGCGGCGGCGGAGGACGGCGGCCCGGATGCGGCCCTCCTGGCGCTCGGTGTCGATGCCGTGGGGCGTCGCGGGCTGACCGCGCACCACGCGCTCGGGGTCGAGGGTGATGGCCGTAGGCGGGTCGGCGGGGGGAGGCGGAGGCAGGGTGGGGGGGCCCGAGCGGCACCCGAGCCAGAGCGCCGCGCCCACGGTCACACCCAATCCCGCCAGCTTCATGGGACGCGCAGTGTACCGATCGCGCGCCGCGAGGGAACCGTTGATTGCTGGCGCGCTCCGCGGGGGCCGTGCTCCCATCACGGTTCGAGAGCGAATGGCGCACGGGCGACACGACACCTGCGGGTGCTTTCCGACGGGGCTGCCGTACCCCGGCATCGCGGAGCAGATGCGCTCGGCTGCGCCGGAGAAGGTCGGCCTCGCTGAGGACCTCCCCGTCGACGCGGCGTGGCGGAGCGTGCCCATCGCGGTGATCGACACCGAGACCACGGGCAAGGACCCGGGCCGGGGAGACCGCGTCGTCGAGGTGGGCGTGGTGCGCTTCGTCGACGGCGCCGTGGTCGACCGCTTCGGCACGCTCATCAACCCCGGCGTGCCCATCCCCGCCGAGGCCAGCGCGGTGCACGGGATCAAGGACGCCGACGTGAAGGGCGCGCCCAGCTTCGAGGCCGTCGCCCCGCGCTTGAAGGAGCTCCTCTCGGGCGCGGTGCCCGCGGCCTACAACGCCGGCTTCGACCGGTCGTTCATCCGCGCCGAGATGCGACGCGCGGGGCACGGCGCGGGCAAGGGCGCGGGCTTTCCCCCGGCCTTGCGCGTGACCTGCGACTGGATCGACCCGCTGGTGTGGGCCCGCGCGCTCCAGAGCGGGAGCAAGGGCTTCAAGCTCGGCGAGGTGGCCGCCCGCCTCGGGGTCTCGCTCTCGAACGCCCACCGCGCCACCGACGACGCCGAGGCCGCGGGGCACGTCCTGCTCGCCCTCTTGAAGGACGAGCCCGCGCTCACCTACCGCGGGCTCATCGCGCGGCAGCGGGGCTACACCGCCGCCAACCCCTCGCGCGGGCCCTGGCGCCGGTAGCGACCCGCGCGGCTCGCGGCGCGCCTCGCGCTGATGGTGGCCAGGGTGCTCGCCGCGTGGAGGCGCGCCGACGCGCCCGCGCGCTCCGCGGGAGACGCCCCCGATGCCCACCACGGGGCGAGCGCGGTGAGCGACCTCGAGCCTTGATAGGCGATGGCTATCAGGTCGATCACGAAGAAGTAGTAGAACCTCGGGGAGGGCGGGGGCACTCTCACGCCCCGCGCGGCCCGTTAGGGAGGGACGCGCTTCACGCAAAGGAGCCGTAGCGATGCTGACCGTAGGAGACCGCCTGCCGAACTTCTCGCTGACCGCCGTGGTGTCTCGCGACAAGGGCAAGGAGTTCGCGAACATCAACCAGGACACCCACAAGGGTCAGTGGAAGGTGCTGTTCTTCTGGCCGATGGACTTCACCTTCGTGTGCCCCACCGAGATCGCCGAGTTCGGCAAGAAGGACCGGGACTTCCGCGACCGCGAGGCGCAGATCCTCGGGGTGAGCAACGACTCGGAGTTCGTGCACCTCGCGTGGCGCAACTCCCACGCCGACCTGAAGGACCTGCCCTTCCCCATGCTCGCCGACAAGAAGCACGAGCTCGCCTCGGCGCTCGGCGTGCTGCACAAGGAGGCCGGCGTGCCGCTGCGCGCGACCTTCCTCGTCGACCCCGAGGGGATCATCCGCCACGTGAGCGTGAACGACCTCGACGTGGGCCGCAGCGTCGACGAGACGCTCCGCATCCTCGACGCCTTCCAGACGGGCGAGCTCTGCCCCTGCGGCTGGCAGAAGGGCGACGCGACCCTCAACCCCGGGGCCTGACGTGCCGCGGCTCGACGCCCTGCGCGACGCGCTCCCCGACCACGCCCGCGACACGCGGCTGAACCTCCCGGCGGTGCTGGGCGAGGGCACGTCTCTCAGCCCCGCGCAGCGCTGGGGCGTCGCCGTCGCCGTCGCCGCGGGCCTGCGCGACAAGGCCCTCACCGACGCCCTCGCCGCCGACGCGCTCGAGGCGGGGGTGACCGAGGCCACGCTGGCCGACGCCTACTCCGCGGCGTCGATCATGGCGATGAACAACGTCTACTACCGCTTCAGGCACCTGGTCGGTAAGCCCTCGTACCGCGAGAAGCCGCCGCGGCTGCGCATGAACGCCCTCGGGCGCCCCGCGTCGAGCAAGGTCGACCTCGAGCTCTTCTGCCTCGCGGTGAGCGCGGTGAACGGCTGCGGCGACTGCGTGACCTCGCACGAGGCCACGCTGCTGCAGAGCGGCGCCACGGAAGACCAGGTGCACGACGCCGTGCGCGTCGCCGCGGTGGTGCACGCCGCGACCGTCGCCCGCGCCCTCGCGGGCTGAGCCCTCCCTCCTCCGACTCCCTCGCTCAGGCTCCCCGCTGCGCCGGCGCCGCGGGGAGGATCACTTCGAACCTCGCTCCCTGCCCCGGCGCGCTCTCGCAGCGCACCGCGCCGCGGTGTTGCTGCGCGATGGAGAACACCGTCGCGAGCCCGAGGCCCGTGCCCTTGCCCTCGGGCTTGGTGGTGAAGAAGGGGTCGAAGATCCTGCGCTGGGTGGAGGCGTCGACGCCGGGGCCGTCGTCGGTGACGCTGAGCACGAGGTAGCGCCCCGCGGGCATGGCCGTCCACGAGGCGCTGCCGCGGGCGGCGATGGTGAGCGGGCGCGTGGCGACGGAGACCCTCCCGCGCCCCTCGGTCGCGTCGCGGGCGTTGAGCACCAGGTTCAGCGCCACCTGCTCGACCTGCGCGCGGTCGCCCAGGAACGCGTCGAGCCCCGGCGTGAGGTCGAGGTCGAGCCGGGCCTCGGGGCCCACCACCCGGCGCAGCACCTTCTCCATGTCGCGCAGAACGGCGTTGAGGTCGACGCGCTCGACGGTGCCGGGCTGCCGACGGCTGAAGGCCAGGAGCTGCCGGGTGAGGGTGGTGCCCCGGTCGGCGTGGCTCACGATCTCGTCGGCGAGCAGCCGCAGCGGGTCGTCTGCCGCGACGCGGTCGAGGAGCACCCGCGCGCCGAGCTGCAGCGTGGCCATGAGGTTGCCGAAGTCGTGCGCGATGCCGCCGGCCATCAGGCCCAGGGCCTCCATCTTCTGCTCCTGGCGGAAGTGCGACTCGAGCTGCCGCTGGAGGGTCACGTCCCTGGCCATCACCAGCTCGGCCTCGCGGCCGTCGAAGTGCACGCGCTCGGCGCTGAGCTCGACCTCGATCACGGCGCCGTCGGCGCGGCGATGCCGCGCGGGGCGGGCGAAGTCAGGGGACGCTGAGTCCTTCGGGGCGTCGACCTCGAGGTCGGCCGCGCGCATGGTGAGCATCGCGTCGAGCTCGTAGCCGTAGTGGCGCAGCGTGGCGGCGTTGACCGCCATGAGCCGGCCCGTGGCGACGTCGACCACCCACATGGGGTTGGGGTTGCGCTCGAAGAGCAGGCGGTACTGCGCCTCGCTGGCGCGCAGGGCCTCGTGCGCGGCGCGGAGCTCGGAGTGCAGCCGGTCGCGCTCGGTGAGGAGCTCGTGGCGGCGCGCGGCGTCGCGGAGCACGTTGATGAGGTCGTCGGGGTCCCAGGGCTTGGCGACGTAGCGGTAGACGCTGCCCTCGTTGATGGCGCCGATGACCGCGCGCAAGTCCGCGAAGCCCGTGAAGAGCACCCGCGTCGCGTCGGGGTACCGCTCCTTCACCCGCGAGAGGAACTCCACCCCCGTGGTGCCGGGCATCCTCTGGTCGCTCATCACCACGGCCACGGGGCGCGAGGCCAGGACGGCGAGGCCCGCCTCGGCGCTCTCGGCGCCCACGACCTCGAACTCCATCCGGAGCAGGTCCTTGATCGACTCGACGACATCGATCTCGTCGTCGACCACCAGGATCGTCGGTCGCTTCATCGCCCTACGCCGCCTCGCCCGGCGCGAGTCTCACCACGCGGCGAGCGCCCCTGTCAAAGAACAACCGCCCCGTCGCTACCCTCCTCCGCGGCCGCGACTCCGCGCCGGGTTCCGCGGTAGCCTCTCGGTCGACATGCCCCGGGGGCCCACACGATGAACAGCGAACCTCGCTTCGTGTCGCTCGAGCTCGTCCACTCGGGCCGGCGCCACCGCGTCCTCCGCGGCCGGCGCGCCGACGACGACGTCACCGTCATCGTCAAGACCGTCACCCCGGGCGCGCCCGGCGCCGATTCCTCCCTGCGCCACGAGCACCGCGTCCTGCGCTCCCTCTCCGTCGACGGGGTCGTTCGCGCGCACGACCTCACCCGCCTCGACGGCGCCCCGGCCCTCGTCGAAGAAGACCTCGGCCCGCTCACCCTCGCCGCCCGCCTCCGCTCGGGCCCGCTCTCCCTCACAGACTTCCTCCCCGTCGCCGAGGCCCTCGCGGGCATCGTCGGCGCCGTCCACGCCGCGGGGGTCGTGCACCGCGACATCAACCCCACCAACGTCGTCCTCCGCTCCGACGTCGCCCCCTGCCTCATCGACTTCGGCGTCGCCGCGCGCCTCTCAGACCTCACGGTCACCTCCCGCCCCGTCGGCACCCTCGACTACATCGCCCCGGAGCAGACCGGCCGCACCTCCCGCGCCCCCGACTGGCGCGCCGACCTCTACTCCCTCGGCGCGACCTTCTACGAGCTCCTCACGGGCACCGCGCCCTTCACCTCCGACGACCCCGCGGCGCTCGTCCACGCCCACCTCGCCCTGCGACCGGCCTCTCCCACGCAGCGCCGCGCCGCCGTCCCTCTCCCCCTCTCCGACCTCGTGCTCAAGCTCCTCGCGAAGGTCCCCGACGAGCGCTACCAGACCGCCGAGGCCCTCGCCGACGACCTCCGCCGCATGCGCCGCGACCTCAGCGAAGACGGCGCCCTGCGGCCCTTCACCCTCGCCTCCCGAGACGTCCCTCCCGTGCTGGTCATGCCCACGACCCTCCGCGGTCGCGAGGCGCCCCTCTCCGCCCTCCGCGCGGCCTTCGACCGCGCCTGCGAAGGCCGCCCCCAGCTCGTCATCGTCTCGGGCCCCGCGGGCATCGGCAAGTCCGCCCTGGTGCGCGCCCTGCGCCGAGACCTCCACGACCGCCCGAGCCTCCACGGCGCCGGCAAGGCCGACCAGCTCGACCGCGCCGTGCCCTACCGCGCCCTCTCCGACGCCCTGCGCGCTGTCATGCGCCGTCTCCTCGCCGAGCCCGAGGCGCGGCTCATGGCGTGGCGCGAGACCCTCCGCCGCGAGCTCGGCCCGTCGCCTGGGCCCCTCCTCGAGATCGCCCCCGAGCTCGGGCTGGTCATGGGCGTCGAGCCCGTCGCGCCCTCGCCCGCGGGGCCCGTCGAGGCCCGCAACCGACTGCACCGGCTCTTCGCCGCGCTGGTCACCGCCCTGGCCCGCCCGGGGGAGCCCCTGGTGCTCGCCCTCGACGACCTGCAGTGGATCGACCCGGCCTCCCTCGAGCTCCTGGTGAGCGCGTTCTCCACGGGCGAGGCCCTCGGGCTGCTCGTCCTCGGGTGTTGCCGCGACGACGAGGTGGGCGAGGGGCACCCCCTCGAGGCCGCCGCGCGCGCCGTCACCGACGCCGGGGCCACGGTGACCCGCGTGCCCCTCGCGCCGCTGTCGTCGACCGAGGTCGCGGGCTTCCTCTCCGACGCGCTGCACGCGCCCGCCGAGGTGGTCGAAGACCTCGCCGCCGTGATGACCACCCGCGCCGACGGCAACCCCTTCTTCCTCCAGCGGCTCCTCCAACGGATGCAGTCCGAGGAGGTGCTCCGCTTCGACCACCAGCGCCGCCGCTGGGAGTGGGACGCCGACGCCCTCCTCCGCCTCGACGTCTCCGACGACGTCGTCGCGCTCATGCTCCGCGACCTCGACCAGCTCCCGCCCGCGTGCCGAGAGACCCTCGAGGCCGCCGCGTGCGTCGGCTCGCGCTTCTCCCTCGCCCTCATCGCCGCCGTGCGCGGCGCGGGCATCGCCGACACCATCGAGG
>JAEYZO010000800.1 GCA_023428035.1 Pseudomonadota bacterium
GGCGCCCACCTCGGCGCCCGCCAGAGTTCCGTTCTGGGGCTACTCCTCGTCTTCGTCCTCGTCGTCGTCCGACTCGATCTCCTCGGAGTACTGGTTGTCGATGTCGAGCTCATCGAGCGACCACCCGGCGCGGTACTGCGGGCGGATCTCCTCACGGGCGAACTCCTCAAAAGAACGATAGAACCGCGACATCGTAGCCTTGCCTCCTCTGGACCGTGTCACCGACCCGAAGTGTTCTCATGTAGGAGGTGAACCACCTGCACCTACATCTGCCTCCATCCTATCGGCGGGTCCTGGGGGGTCAAAGATTGCGCTGGACATTCCGAATGTTTGCGTCTGCGACCCGCGCGTGAGCGCGCCCCCGACGAGCGTTGCCACGGCCCGCGTGTGGGTGTAGGGGTATCGCCCCCCGCGGCGGCGACGACGTGCGGCCCGCGACGGGCGGCGAACGCAGCGCGGGGCGACGAGGGTCGATGGGCAGGGTCTACGCGATCGCCAACCAGAAGGGTGGAGTGGGAAAGACCACCACCAGCGTCAACGCCGCGGCCTCGCTCGCCGCGGCGGAGCGCCGCGTGCTCCTGATCGACATGGACCCGCAGGGCAACGCGAGCTCGGGGCTGGGGGTCGCGACCCGCGAGGTCACCCGCGGCACCTACGACGTCCTCCTCGGTCACGCGCGCCTCGACGAGGTGCTGGTCGACGGCCCTGTGCCCGGGCTGAAGGTCTGCCCGGCGTCTTCGTCTCTGGTGGGCGCGGAGTTCGAGCTGATCGACGTCGAGAGCGCGGAGCTCCGACTCCGCGAGGCCATCGAGAGGGCCCGCCGCCGCTACGACTTCGTCATCATCGACTGCCCGCCCTCGCTCGGCCTGCTCACGCTCAACGCCCTCTGCGCGGCCGACGCGGTGCTGGTGCCGATGCAGTGCGAGTTCTACGCGCTCGAGGGCCTCGCGGCGCTGGTCGCCACCATCGACAGGGTCCGCGCGACGCGCAACGCGAAGCTCGCGATCGAGGGGGTGCTCCTCACGATGTACGACCCCCGGAGCAACCTCGCGCGGCAGGTGGCCGACGAGGTGCGCGCGCACTTCAAGGTCTTCGAGGCCGTGGTGCCGCGCAACGTGCGGCTGAGCGAGGCGCCCTCGTTCGGCAAGCCCGTGCTTCTCTACGACGTGGCCTCGAAGGGCTGCCAGGCCTACCTCGCCTTCGCGAAGGAGCTCATGGCCCGCGGGTCGAAGGCCGCGTGACGACCGTTCGATGAGCACGAACAAGAACACCCCGAAGGCGCCGCCGCCGAAGGAGCCCCGCAAGGCGCTCGGGCGGAGCTTCAACGCGCTGCTCCCAGTGACGCAGGTGGCGCAGCAGGCCGTGGCGCGCGCCGAGGGCCCGTACCGCGTGGTCGGCATCGAGCGCGTGCACCCCCGCAAAGACCAGCCGCGCAAGCGCTTCGAAGAGACCGCGCTGAGCGAGCTCGCGGCGAGCATCCGCGAGCAGGGGGTGATCCAGCCGATCATCGTGCGGCGGCGCGACGACGACGACTTCGAGATCATCGCGGGGGAGCGGCGCTGGCGGGCGGCGCAGCGCGCGGGGCTCCGCGAGGTCCCCGTGGTGGTGAAGGAGGTCGCGGGTGACGAGGCCTTCGAGCTCGCCCTGGTGGAGAACCTCCAGCGCGCCGACCTCGACCCCGTCGAGACCGCGCACGCCTACCAGCGGCTCATCGCCGAGCACCGCTACACGCAAGAGCAGCTCGCGAGCCGCATCGGCAAAGACCGCTCGACCGTGGCCAACACCTTGCGGCTCCTCCAGCTCCCCGACGAGGTGCTCGAGCGGGTCGTGGCGCGTGAGATCACCGAGGGCCACGCGCGCGCGGCCCTGTCGGCCCCTGACCGCGACTCCGTTCTGCGCGTCGCTCGCCTCGCGGCGGAGCGAGGGTGGTCGGTGCGCCAGACCGAGAGCGCGGCGCGCAAGAAGAGGGAGCCGAAGCCCGAGGTCGAGGCCGCGGCGGAGAAGAAGTCCCCCAACGTGCGCGACCTCGAGAAGCGCCTCGAGGCGGCGCTGGGGCTCTCCGTCGCGATCCGCGCGGAGCCCGGCGCGCAGTCGGGCACCGTCGAGGTCGCCTTCGACACCCTCGACCAGCTCGACGCCTTCGTCGACCGCGTGCTCGGTCGCTGACCCGTCGCCTCGGGGTGGGAGCGCTCTGACCACCGCTGGTCAGAGCGGCCCCGCGCTCAGAGAACGAGCGCCTCGGTGATCTCCGCGCGCGACCACGCCGCGCGCACGGTGTTCTCCAGCAGGCACGCGATGGTCATGGGGCCCACGCCACCAGGCACCGGGGTGATCCACGCCGCGCGCTCGCGCGCCGCGGCGAAGGCCACGTCGCCTACGAGCTTTCCGTCGGCGCCGCGGTTGATCCCCACGTCGATCACCGTCGCGCCGGGCTTCACCCACGCGCCCTGGATCATCTCCGCTCGGCCCACCGCGGCCACGAGAACGTCGGCCTCGGCGCAGAGCCCCGCGAGGTCGCGGCTCCGCGAGTGCGCGACGGTCACCGTCGCGTCGCGCTGCATCAAGAGCATCGCCATGGGCTTTCCCACGATGTTGCTACGCCCCACCACCAGCGCGCGGGCGCCCCTGAGCTCCACCCCCGCGTGCTCCAGGAGCCGCACGCACCCGAGCGGCGTGCACGGCACGAGGGAGGGTCGCCCCGCGAAGAGAGCGCCCGCGTTCGCCGGGTGAAAGCCGTCGACGTCCCTCCGCGGGTCGAGGGCCTCGATCACCGCCCGCTCGTCGATGTGCTTCGGCAGCGGGAGCTGCACCAGCACTCCATCAACGTCGTCGCGCGCGCAGAGGTCCTCTACGCGCGAGAGGAGCTCGGCCTGCGAGGTCGCTTCCGGGAGGCGGTGCACCTCGCCGCGCATCCCCGCCTCTTCGCAGGCTCGAGCCTTGTTGCGCACGTACACCTGCGACGCGGGGTCTTCGCCCACGAGCACCACGTCGAGGCCGGGCCTCCGCCCCGCCCGCTCGGTGAAGCGCGCCGCCGCCTCGGCCACGCGCGCGCGCAGGGCCGCGCCGATGGCCTTCCCGTCGAGGATCTCTCCCATCGCGCGGCGGAGAGTATCAGCCCAGAGCGTCCTCTCTGGTGACAAAGGGCATAAGGCTTGCTCAACTGCGCGCGACATGGCTTCACGACGCTCTCTGGCCTGTGTCGCGGTCGCGGCGCTCTCTCTCGGACTCGGTAGCTGCGGCGACGCGCCCCCCGTCGAGGTCTCACAGTTCTCGGCGGCGACCACGCTCAGCGAGGCCATCGACCGGGCCGCGGTCGCGTACGGCGTTCCGCGTGAGGTGCTGGTCGCTGTGACCTGGGCCGAGACGCGCTTCGGCGACCCCTCGCTCGGCGGCGAGCACCACGGCGCGCG
>JAEYZO010000820.1 GCA_023428035.1 Pseudomonadota bacterium
CCCTCACATCACCCCATCGCCGTCGCGGCTCAGCCCTCGTCGCGGCGCGGGCGGCGCGACTGGTCGAGCACGGCCTTGCGCACGCGCACCGCGGTGGGCGTCACCTCGACGAGCTCGTCGCGGTCGATCCAGTCCATCGCGGTCTCGACCGTGAGGATCCGCGGCGGGTAGAGCACGGTGTTCTCGTCCTTGCCGTGGTTGCGCACGTTCGAGAGCTTCTTCTCGCGGATCACGTTGACGTCCGAGTCGTTGGGGCGGTTGTGCTCCCCCACGATCATCCCCTCGTAGACGTTCGTGCTCGGCGGGATGAAGAACTCCCCGCGGGGCTGCAGGTGGAAGAGCGCGTAGGGCGTCGCCTCCCCCGCGCGGTCGGCCACGAGCGCCCCGTTCGCGCGGCGGTTCATCGTCCCCCCCGAGGGCTTCCACCCGTGGAACTCCGTGTGGAGCTGCCCGAGCCCCCGGGTCGCCGTGAGGAACTCCCCGCGGAAGCCGATGAGCCCCCGCGAGGGCACCTCGAACTCCACCCGCGCGCGGCCGAAGCCGGGGTTGCTCATCCGCACCATCACCCCGCGGCGCTCTCCCAGACGTTGGGTCACGATCCCGACGAAGTTGTCGGGCACGTCGCAGAGCACCAGCTCCACGGGCTCGCAGAGCTCGCCGTCGACCTCTCGGGTCACCACCTCGGGGTTGCCGAGCGAGAGCTCGTAGCCCTCCCGCCGCATCGTCTCCACGAGGATCGCCAGCGCCAGCTCGCCCCGGCCGAAGACCAGGAACTGGTCGGCGGTCTCGGTGTCCTCGACGCGGATCGCCGGGTTGCGCCGGGCCTCGCGGTAGAGCCTCTCGCGGATCTGCCGCGACGTGAGGAACTTGCCGTCCTTGCCCGCGAAGGGCGAGGTGTTCACGCCGAAGCGCATCTTGATCGTCGGCTCCTCGACGTGGATGCGCGGCAGCGCCACCGTCTGCGACGGGTCGGCGATGGTGTCGCCGATCTCCACCACGTCGAGCCCGGCCACCGCGACGTTCTCGCCCGCGCCCGCGTCCTCCGACCGGCGCCGCCCGAGGCCCTCGTAGGTGAAGAGCGAGGCGACCTTGCCCTCCTTCGACCCGTCGGCGCCGAGCACCGTCACCCGCGCGCCCTCCTTGAGCACCCCGTCGACGATGCGCCCGATCGCGAGGCGGCCCACGTAGTCGTCGTGGTCGATCGAGGTCACGATCATGCGCAGCGGCGCCGTCGCGTCGCCCTGCGGCGCGGGCACCTTCTCGACGATGGTCTCGAACAGGGGCTGGAGGTTCTTCGCCTCCCCCGTGGGCTCGCGACGCGCGACGCCCTGACGGCCGATGGCGTAGAGCGTGGCGAAGTCGGCCTGGGCGTCTGAGGCCTCGAGGTCGCAGAAGAGGTCGAAGACCTCGTTGAGCACCTCGTCGGGGCGGGCGTCGTTGCGGTCGATCTTGTTGATCACCACCACCACGGGGAAGCCCCTCGCCAGCGCCTTGCGAAGCACGAAGCGGGTCTGCGGCAGCGGGCCCTCGGCCGCGTCGACGAGGAGCACCACCCCGTCGGCCATCATCAGCGTGCGCTCGACCTCGCCGCCGAAATCCGCGTGGCCGGGGGTGTCGACGATGTTGATCTTGTAGTCGCCCCAGCGCACCGAGGTGTTCTTGGCGAGGATGGTGATCCCCCGCTCGCGCTCGAGGGCGTTGGAGTCCATCACGCGCTCGACGACCTCCTCGTTGGCGCGGAAGACCCCGGCCTGCCGGAGCATGTGGTCGACGAGGGTGGTCTTGCCGTGGTCGACGTGGGCGACGATGGCGACGTTGCGGAGCTTTTCCCTGGGGATCATCAGGGGGCGCCCGCTACCACGGATTCGCCCCGCGCACCATCGTCGACCCCTCAGGCGACGGCGGTGCGGCCCTCGTCCTTGCGCACCTTCACGCTCACCATCTTCGACACGCCGGGCTCCTGCATGGTGATCCCGTAGAGCACGTCGGCCATCGACATCGTGCGCTTGTTGTGCGTGATCATGATGAACTGCGAGCGGTCGGTGAGCTCCCGCACCAGGTCGATCAGGCGCATCACGTTGGCCTCGTCGAGCGCGGCCTCGACCTCGTCGAGGAGGCAGAACGGCGACGGCTTGTGCAGGAACAGCGCGAAGAGCAGCGTCACCGCGGTGAGCGTCTTCTCGCCGCCCGACATGGCCTCGAGGTTGATGAGCTTCTTGCCCGGCGGCTGCGCCACGATCTCGACCCCGCACTCCAACAGGTCGTCGGAGCCCGAGAGCTGAAGCTCCCCCCGCCCGCCCCTGAACAAGCGCGGGAAGAGCTTCTGGAAATGCTCGTTCACCGCCTCGAAGGTCTCGCGGAAGCGCCTCCGCGACTCCTTGTTCATCGCCGCGATGGCGGCCTCCAGCTGCTCCACCGCCCGCTGGATGTCGGCCCGCTGCTCGGCGAAGAACACCTGGCGCTTCGACTGCTCCTCGTACTCCTCGATGGCCGTGAGGTTCACCTCGCCCAGCCGCTCGATCGAGCGACCGAGCTCCGCGAGGCGCTGCCGCTCCGCCTCCCCCGGCGGCGCCTTGTGGTGGAACTCCCCCACCACGTCGGGCAGCGCGACGTGGTGCCGCTCGCCCACCGTCGAGACGAGGTGCTCCATCGCGAGGGCCTCCTCGCGGGCCTGCAGGTTCAGCTTCGCCGCCGCCGCCTGCAGCGCGTCGCGCCGCGAGCGCGCCGACTTCGAGCGCGCCTCGAGCTCTCCCACCTCGGCCTTGAGCCCGTCGTAGAGGCTCCGCGCCGCGCTCACCCGCGACCGCGCCGCCTCGGCCTCGGCCACCGCGGTCGATAGCCCCTCGCGC
>JAEYZO010000838.1 GCA_023428035.1 Pseudomonadota bacterium
GTCGTGCTCGCCAACGCCCCCCGCGCGGCCCTGCGCGCCCGCCGCTGACCCCTCCGCTCGCTTGTCTCGCCGCGCCATTGTGTGGATAAGTCCCCCGCGATGAAGCTCGAGACCCAGGTCATCCACGCGGGGCAGCACCCCGACCCCGTGAGCGGCGCGGTGATGACCCCGATCGTCCTCGCGAGCACCTTCGCGCAAGACGGCCCCGGCAACCACAAGGGCTACGAGTACTCCCGCAGCGGCAACCCCACCCGCGCCGCCCTCGAGGCCTGCGCCGCCGCCCTCGAAGGCGCGGCGCACGGCCTCGCCTTCTCGTCGGGCTGCGGCGCGACCACCAGCATCCTCCACGCGCTGCGCCCCGGCGACCACGTCGTCTGCGGCGACGACGTCTACGGCGGCACCTTCCGCATCCTCGACAAGGTGATGAAGCCCATGGGGGTCGCATCGAGCTTCGTCGACATGACCTCCCTCGACCGCTTCGCCGCCGCGCTGCGCCCCGACACGAAGCTGGTCTGGCTCGAGACCCCCTCGAACCCGATGCTCAAGGTCTTCGACATCGCGGGCGTCTGCGAGCTCGCCCGCTCGAAGGGCGTGCCCGTGGTGGTCGACAACACCTTCGCCACGCCGGTGATCCAGCGGCCGCTCTCGCTCGGCGCGACGGCGGTGGTGCACTCCAGCACCAAGTACCTCAACGGCCACAGCGACGTGGTGGGCGGCCTGGTGATGAGCAGCGACGAGGCCTTCGTCGAGCGACTGCGCTTCTACCAGAACGCCATCGGCGCGGTGCCGTCGCCCTTCGACTGCTTCATGGTGCTGCGGGGCCTGAAGACCCTCGCCCTCCGCGTCGAGCGGCACTCGGCCAACGCCGCGAAGGTCGCGGCCTTCCTGCGCTCGCACCCCGACGTGTCGCGGGTGTACTACCCCGGCCTCGACGACCACCCGCAGCGCGCCCTCGTCGAGCGGCAGATGCGCCTCCCCGGGGGGATGATCTCCTTCGTGCTCCGCCCCGGCGCCGACGGCGACACCGCGGGCCGCGCGCGGAGGTTCCTCCAGGGCCTCTCGCTCTTCACCTGCGCCGAGAGCCTCGGCGGCGTCGAGTCGCTCATCGAGCTGCCCGCGGTGATGACCCACGCGTCGATCCCCGCCGAGGCGCGGGCCGCGCTCGGCATCGACGACGGGCTGATCCGCGCGTCGGTGGGCGTCGAGGCCCACGAAGACCTCATCGACGACCTGCGCGCGGCCTTCGACCGCTCGCGCTGACGTCACTTCCCACCACGACGTATCGCCAGGAGACACATCGATGCACCGACGGGGCCTTGGAGCTTTCTTGATCGCCGCGGCCGTGGCCGCGGTCGGGTGCGGCGACGACCCCGCTCCGCTCACCGGCGAGGCCTTCTGGGTCGAGGGCTGCAACGCGACCATGTCGGGGGCGAACTGCACCACCAACACCCACGCGCTGCGCGGCGCGCGCGGCGGCGCCATCAGCACCTCGTGCTCGGTGCAGCCCGCGGGCTCGGGGCGCTACTCGTACTCCTTCGAGCTGGTGGTGGGCCCCAACATCGACCAGTCGACCGAGGGCGTCGTGGTCGATGTGACCGACGGCGCCGTGGGCTCCCCGGGCACCGGCGGCACGCTCATCATGGCGGGCACGGGCTGGCGCTCGAACACCGCGCTCGGGCCCACGAGCCCCTGCCGCGTGGAGCTCACCCGGGTGTCGGGCAAGGCCATGGCCGGGCGCTTTCAGTGCACCGACCTGCCCGACGACCAGGTGCCGCCGCGGCAGCGCTTCGTGCGCGGCGCCCGCCCGCAGACCACCGAGAACGAGTGGGCCGAGTTCAGCTTCTCGAACTGCGACTGACCCCGACGCGCCCGATCACACCCGCTCGACCGAGAGCACGCCCTTCACCTTCTGGAGGGCGCGGATCACGGTCTTGAGCGACCCGAGGTCGGGCGTGGTGAACGAGAAGAGGTTGAGCGCCCGGTCGGCCTCCGCCGCGCGGCAGTTGGCCTCTTGGATGTTCACCCCGCACTTCTGAAAGGTCGTGCCCACGTCGGCGAGGATGCCCGGGCGGTTCGCGGTGACGACCTTCAGCACCACCGGGCGGTGCACCTTCGCGCCGGACTCCCAATCGACCGGCACCTTGCGCTCGGGGTCGATGTCCTGGCCCTTGTTGCACCCGCGGCGGTGCACGGTGATGCCTCGGCCGCGGGTGATGTAGCCCGTGATGTCGTCGCCGGGCACCGGCGAGCAGCACCGGGCGAAGCGCACGAGGATGTCTCGCTCCCCCGAGACGAGGATGCCGTTGGTGTCCTTGCCCGTGACCTTGCGGATGACCTTCTCGACCGTGGTGGCCTTGAGCTCCGGCGGCGGGATCGACTCCGGCGGCGCGAGCGCGCGCACGATGTCGTCGGGCTTCACCTTGCCGTAGCCCACCTGCACGAAGAGCTCCTCGGTGCCGCCGATCTTCTGCTCGTTCGAGACCTTCTCGATCGCGCCGCCCTTGAGGCTCTTCGCGAACGACAGCCCCGCGCCGTGAAAGGCCCGCTCCATCAGGTCGCGCCCGAGCCGCTGGGCCCTCTCGCGCTGCTCCGTGCGCAGGAACGTGCGGATCTTGCTCTTCGCCCGGGTGGTGACCGCGTGCTCGAGCCAGTCCTCGTTGGGGCGCTGCTTCGACTCGGTGATGATCTCCACCACGTCGCCCGAGCGTAGCTGCGAGCGCAGCGTGGCGATGGCGCCGTTGATGCGCGCCCCCGCGCAGCGGTTGCCCACGTCGGAGTGGATCGCGTAGGCGAAGTCGATGGGCGTCGCCCCCCGCGGGAAGATCTTCACGTCGCCCTTCGGCGTGAAGGCGTAGACCTCGTCCTGGAAGAGGTCGACCTTCACGCTCTCGAGGAACTCCTGCGGGTCCTTGAGCTCCTTCTGCCACTCCATGAGCTGGCGGAGCCACGCGAAGCGCTGCGCGTCCTTGTGGTCGATGGTGTTGCCCGCGACGTTCTTCGGGCGCTCCTTGTACTTCCAGTGCGCGGCGATGCCCTGCTCGGCCACGCGGTTCATCTCCCGCGTGCGGATCTGGATCTCCATGCGCTCGAGCTCGGGCCCCAGCACCGTGGTGTGCAGCGACTGGTACCCGTTCGCCTTGGGCAGGGCGATGTAGTCCTTGAAGCGCCCCGGGATGGGCGTGAACATCCCGTGGATCACCCCCAGCACGGCGTAGCAGTCCGCCGCGCTCTCGACGTTGGCCCTGAAGGCGATCACGTCGAAGACCTTCTCGAAGTCGCAGTCCGCCGCGCGCATCTTGCGCCAGATCGAGTAGAGGTGCTTCACGCGCCCGTGCACCTCGGCGTGAAAGCCCGCCTCCGCGAGGCGGCTCTGGAGCAACGCCCGGGAGCGCTCGATGTAGCCCTCGCGCTGCCGCACCAGATCCGCCACGCGGCGCTGCACCTCGGCGTAGCCCTCGGGCTCGGTGTGCTTGAACGAGAGGTCCTCGAGCTCCGACTTCATCCACGAGATGCCCAGGCGGTTCGAGAGCGGCGCGTAGATCTCGAGGGTCTCGCGCGCGATGCGCTCCTGCGCCTCGGGCTTCATGTGGTCGAGCGTGCGCATGTTGTCGAGGCGATCCGCGAGCTTCACCAGCAGCACGCGGATGTCCCTCGCCATGTGCAGCAGCATCTTGCGGAAGCTCTCGGCCTGACGGTCCTCCTTCGAGGTGAAGTTGAACTTCGAGAGCTTGGTCACCCCGTCGACGAGGAAGGCCACCTCCTCGCCGAACTCCCTCCCCACGTCGTCGAGCGACGCGGGCGTGTCTTCGACGGTGTCGTGCAGCAGCGCCGCGCACAGCGAGGCCGAGTCGAGGCGCAGCTCCGCGATGATCTTGGCCACCGCGACGGGGTGCACGAAGTAGGGCTCCCCCGACTTGCGCACCTGCCCGTCGTGGTAGCGCCGCCCGAACTCGAAGGCCTTGGTGAGCAGGGCCTCGTCCGCCTCGGGGTGGTAGGCGGTCACGCGAGCGACGAGGTCCTGCAGAAGGGCTTCCATACGGGGGCTACTTTGATAAGCCCATGCGTGATGCCGGGCAATCGACTACCACGGTGCGCACCGTGACCGCGCCGTCTCCCCGCATCCCGCTCCCCCCCGCCGCGCGACGCCTCGCCGCGGCCGCCGTGCTCGTGCTCGGCGTGTGGGTCGTCACCCAGTCGCTCAAGGGCGAGAGCCCCCGAGAGGTGACCGTGCGCGTCGACCTCGCGCCCCTTCGCCGCGCGGGCCTGCGCCCCTCGCGCGTGCGCGTCGAGCTCCTGCGCGGCGGAGAGCCCCTGCGGGTCTTCACCGCCTCGGCGGGCGCGAGCGCCGCCGTGACGCTCAGCGCGAGCGTGCCCGAAGGCGCCCTGGGCACCCGCGTCGAGGTCGACGTCGGCGCTCGGGTGCTCACCCGCGCCGGAGAGGTGACCGTGCG
>JAEYZO010000076.1 GCA_023428035.1 Pseudomonadota bacterium
CGACCCCACCGCCCGCGTGCCCGCTGCCGCACCTCGCCGTCACCGTCGAGAACATTTCGGGCAGCGGCGGCGGGCGTCTCCTCCGCTTTCAGCTCGACGCGGCCTTCACCCGCTGCCCTGACGTCACGCTCCCGCTCGGGCAGCCCACGGCCCTCGCCTACGTGCCCACCCGCGGCCTGGTCATCGCGAGCCGCGACGGCGTCGTCACCGTCGACCCGGTCACGGGGAACCTCACCGACATGATCCCGCTCGGAGAGTCGAGCTACCCCCTTGAGGTCGTGCCCCTGCAGGCCGGGAGCGACTGGGGCTACCTCGTCGCGTGGCGCAACCCCGGGAGCTCGAACGAGGAGATCCAGCAGGTGTTCCGCTTCGGCCCCGCGGGTCGGCTCGCCCCCGACTGGAGCAGCCAGCAGGTCGGCCAATTCAACCGGGGAATGGCCCGGCACCCCTTCGACCCGACGCACTACGTCGTGCTGCGCAACGGCTTCCCGACGCGCGACGTGACGCCCTCGTCAATGAACCCTCACGAGCGTCGCGACCTCACCAGCGACACCCGCGACAACCTCCTGCGGGTGCACACGGTCGTCCCCGCGTCGGGGCGCGGCCGCATGACCTGGCCGGTGACCTCCGGGGTCTTCGTCAACAACCCCACCTCGACGACGATCCCCGTGGCCTACGGCAACCTCGTCACCGCGCGCTGCTCCAGCGTGTCGTGCGCGGGCTACCTCCGCGGCGCGGCGCACCCCACGGCGGACTTCGAGGCCTTCGGCCTGTGCGAGGGCGCGAGCTTCTCTCAGCGGCAGATCCACCGCCTCGGCGGCGACGCCTCGACGCCCTGCGTGGTCTTCGACGCCGCGCCGATGGGCGCCCAGTGGCGCGTGTCGAACCTCACCGTGGTCACCGGGAGCTGAGCGCGCGGGAGCCCCACTGCCCGGCGCGGGCGCTAGCTGGTAGACACTCCCTCGCTGTGAGAGCCCTCGCGCCCTTTCTTCTCGTCGCGCTCGCCGCGCCCGCGTGCGCCAACGTCGAGTGCTCCTTCAACTCCGACTGTCCGCAGAACGCCCGCTGCGAGATGAACCGCTGCGTGCGCGACTGCGCCGAGGACCGCGACTGCCTCTCGGGAGAGTACTGCGACCCCCGCGGGCTCTGCGTCTCACGCACGACGCCCGCCGACGCCTCGCCCGAAGACACCGCCGTCGACCGACCGGTCAGCGTCGACCTGGGCCTCGACGCGGGCCCTGCCGACACCGGCCCTCGCGACGCCGGAACCGTAGACACGGGCTCCGACCTTGGCCCCGTCGATGTCGGGACCATCGACACCGGACCGATGGACACGGGCCCTATCGACACGGGCCCCATCGACGCCGGCTTCGACGCGGGGCCCGACCCCCTCGACAACGGTCCGCGCGACACGGGGACCATCGACACCGGGCACGACGGCGGGGTGACCATCATCGACATCGGGTTCCCCGACACGGGGCCGCGCGACACGGGGCCGGTCGACACAGGTCCGCGCGACAGCGGTCCCACCACGGGGCCAGTGCCCGTGGGCGTGTACGACTACACGGGGATCCGCCCCGACGCGCTGTCTGCGCCGGTGGCCGTCGCGTGGCACCCGAGCGGCGACTACGCGCTGATCCTGTCGTACCGCGACACGGTGTTCCGCTACGACGCCTCGACGCAGTCGGTCACGCGCGTCGCGACGGCGGGCTCCACGGTCTACTGGCGCAACCTGACCTTCACGCCCGACGGCGCGCGAGCGCTTCTGCTCGGGTACACGGTCTCAGGCTCCACTCGCTCAGGGCGCATCTACGAGTGGAACCACAACTCCTCGACGATGGCTGAGCGAATGATGGAGAGGCCCTCGAGTGGCTTCTACGAGACGCTGGTCTACAACCCTGAAGGCACCCAGGCGGTGCTCATGACGAGCTACCAGAGCCCGACGGTCACATCGAGCAGCACCTTCACGCTCTGGCGTTATGACGCCGCTGGTAATCGACTCACGAGCCCCGGACCGATCGCGCGTGGCGTCTCCGGTCAGACCGCTTGCAACGACGTCGCGTGGGCGCGCGATGGCTTCGGCGACCCCATCCTCATCGTCGTCTGCGGAACGAACACCGGCGCCATCCACGTCGCCTCGAACATCAACAGCACCCCGGTGTTCACGATGGGGCCATCGTCGAGCCAGACCGGGAACGTGCACCGGATCATGAGCCGCCCGCAGGGTGACTTCGCCTTCTTCATCGGCAGTTCCTCGTCCCGGCTCTACCGAGTCCGCTCTGCCGCCTGGGAGGTGGGCATGAGCCAGCCCACTCTGAACGGCATTTTCGCGACGGCCTTCTCCGACGACGGAAACCGGGCGCTCGCCTACGGCGGGCAGGGTCGGATGTACGAGTACCGCTACGACCTCTACACCGCTACAGAGATCACGAACGTCGCCGTCCCGATCTCGGCGCCTCCCTTCAACCAGCCTTCGCAGTCGGTGTTGAACGGCGTCGCGTGGCGGCCGGGCTGCGACGCCGGCCTCGCCGTCGGCGGGCAGAACAACATCTCGGGCACCACGGCCTTCGTCGCGTACTTCCGCGTGGTGAACGGGCGCCGCTGCGCCGGCGACGGTTGAACACCCCGCGCTGAAGCCCGGGGTGGCAGGCGCTCCGCACGCACTTCGCCCCACTTCCCCTCGTTCACCCGCGGCGCCTCGGGGTACATCCAACGCCTCTCGCGAGGACCCCGACCCCATGACCGCCCCCTCCCCCGGTCGACCGAGCGCGCCCTCCGTCGCCGACCCGCCCCCCCCGCCGCCGCCCCGCTCTCGCCGCGGGTGGCTCGTCCTCCTCGGCCTCGTCGCCCTCGTCGCGGTCGGCTGGTT
>JAEYZO010000911.1 GCA_023428035.1 Pseudomonadota bacterium
CCAGCAGGCGGAGCCGCCTCGCCGACGCCACGGGGGAGGTGGCCCCTCCTCCGCCGGAGACCCGCTTCGAGACGCCGACGTGGATGCTCGGGCTCGCCGCGGCTCTGGTGGTCTTCCTCGTCGGGCAGCGGCTGATGAAGGGCGACAAGGGAGACGGCGGCGGCGGCGCGCAGGGCGGCGGCGGCGCCAAGGCATGAGGGAATAGTCTGGCCTGACTTGGAGTCGGGCCTGGGATGTCGGATATCATGCCCCGCCATGGCACCCAGGCTTCACTTGGCCCCCGGACTGACCCTCGCCCTCGCGCTCGCCGCGGGCTGTAGCGCCGAGAGCGGCCCGGGCTTCACCCCCGGCGCCGGCCGCATGGACGGTGGGACCTCTGACACGGGCATCGCCCCGGCCTTCGAGACCTCGACCCGCGACGCGATCCCGATCCCCGACCGCGGGCCCAACGTGATCGAGGCCGACGCGGCCTGCGCGCAGACCAGCGCCGACGCGCGGCGCCGACCCGTGAACCTGCTCGTGGTGCTCGACCGCTCGGGCTCGATGCAAGACCGAGGAAAGTGGGCGGCGGCGGTCTCGGCCCTGCAGGCCCTGCTCACGCGCCTCGACCCCGAGATCGCCGTGGGGCTGACCTTCTTCCCGCCCGTGAGCGGCGCGGCGGGAGACGCCGCGACCTACCGCACCCCGGCGGTGCCCGTGCTGCCCATCCGTGAGAACCGCACGGCGCTCCAGACCGCGCTCCGCACGGCCTCGCCCAGCGGCAACACCCCCATGGCCTGCGCGATGGAGGGCACGCGGGGCTTCTACGAGAGCTTCACGGGCGAGGGCTCGCGCAACGCGATCCTCATCACCGACGGGTCGCCCACGGACGAGTGCTCGCCCATGGCGGTGGCTTGCCAGCTCCTCCCGCCGGACCTCGCGTGCCTGGAGTACAACAGCGGCCTCGCCAGGAGCGCGGTGCGCGTCGCGGTGGCCCGCGCGGCGATGGCCTCCCCCCCGGTGCGCACCTACGTGACGGGCACCCCCGACGCGAGCGACCAGTTCCTCTCGGACCTCGCGTTCACCGGCGGGACGCCCCGCACGCCCGGCTGCGCCACGACGCGCGACTGCCACTACAGCCTCCGCTCGGGGAGCTTCGAGGACGACCTCAACCGCGCGCTCGAAGACATCCGCGGCCGGGCGTCGACGTGTGAGTTCGAGGTCGACGCCGACCCCTCGCGCGTCGACCCCAACCGGGTGAACGTGAGCTTCACGGGCACCGGCGCGACCGAGCCGCAGGTGATCGTGCGCGACGTCTCCCACTCCAACGGGTGGGACTACTCCGACGGCATGCGCTCGATCGTGCTCTACGGCCCGGCGTGCGAGCGGCTGCAGACCGACTCCGCGGGTCGGGTGCAGATCCTCTTCGGGTGCCCGACGGCCACGCCGGGCTGAGCCGTCACCAGCCGCGGCCCGGCGGCGCGCCCTGGAGGTTCCTGCACGCGTAGGGGTGCTCGTCGCGGAAGCCCGACTGCGCGGCGCGGTAGCGCGCGACCATCTCGCGGAAGAGCTCGGGCTGCTCGCGCGAGAGGTTGTGCGCCTCTTCGGGGTCGGCCTCGATGTCGAAGAGCTCGAAGCGGTGGTCGTCGCCGTAGGCCGTGAGCTTGTGCCGGCCGTGGATCAGCACCCGCCGCCGGTCGTTGTTGCTGGTGCGCGGGAGGTCGACCCAGACGTCCCGCTCCTCGGCGGCGGCGCCGAGGATCTCGGGCACCAGCGAGCGGCCCGTGAACTCGGGCTCCGGCGCGACGCCCATCAGGTCGAGCACGGTGGGGGCGAGGTCGATGTGGCTCCGCGGGACCTCGACGCGGCGCGCGCGCGCGCCGGGCACGACGAAGAACCACGGCACCCGGATGAGCTGCTGCCACACCTGGAACCCGTGGCGGTAGTGGTTGTGCTCGCCGAGGCTCTCGCCGTGGTCGGCGGAGACGATGATGGCGGTGCGCGAGGCCCAGGGCTGCTGGCGGATCCAGGTGACGAGGCCCTCGAGCTGCTGGTCGGTGTAGGTGACCTCGCCGTCGTAGCGGTCGCGCAGGCGCCGCCCGTAGGAGATCCCGGGGTGCTCCCGGTACTGGTCGTGCGGGTCCATGAAGTGGAACCACGCGAAGAAGCGGCCGGAGGTGTTCTGGGGGTCGGAGAAGAGCCGTCGCGCGGCGGCGGCGTGGCGGTCTCCCGTGATCTCGACGTCGGTGGTCGGGTCCCACCGGAGGTTGGGGAGGAGCTCCCAGTGGTCGAAGCCCTGGTCGAAGCCCGCGCGGCGCGCGCGGAAATACCCGTGGGCGTGGGCGCCGAAGGTGCGCACCCCGGCCTCTTGCAGGCGCTCGGGGAAGAACACCACCGAGCGGGGGTAGGTGCCGAAGAAGTACCCGTCGCGGCGCAGCTCACCCGGGAGCCTCCCGCCCAGGAAGCCCCCGACGGACATGGAGGTGTACGACGACAGGGCGTAGGCGCGGGTGTAGCTCACGCTCTCGGCCTCGAGCCGCGTGAGGAAGGGCGCGATGGGCCGGGGGTAGCCCGCCCAGGGCATGTCGGCGCGGAGGCTGTCGATGGTGAGGAGGATGACGTTCATGGGCTCGCGCCGCGCAGGGGGCGGGGGGGAGGGCGGCGCGACGGGCGACGTCGGTGTCGTGACAGGGACGTCGGCGGTGACCGCCGTGGCGGGGGCGGGGGCGGGCTGGCGCGGGCGCTCTTGCGCGGGCGCCGAGCGCTGGCAGGTGGCGAGGAGGGCGAGCGTGACGGGGAGGAGGCTGCGTTGGCGCATCGGTGAAGACTGCGGTGCGTAGCACCATCGGGGGCGGGAGTCAGCGGCGCGAAGTGGACGCTGGCGGTGTCATCGGCGAAGGATCGCGGGCATGGCGAAGGCGACGAGCGGGGGTGTCCCGGCCGTGGGCGCGAGGGCGCCGGGCTTCGAGCTGACGAGCGACGGGGGAGACGCCGTGTCGCTCGCGGGGCTGAAGGGCCGGTGGGTGGTCGTGTACTTCTACCCGAAGGACGACACCCCCGGGTGCACGGTCGAGGCGCAGGAGTTCACCGCGCTCGCGGACGAGTTCGCGAGGGAGGGCGTGACGGTGCTCGGGGTGTCGAAGGACTCCGTCGCGTCGCACTGCAGGTTCAGGGACAAGCACTCGCTGAAGGTGAGGCTCCTGAGCGACCCCGAGCTCGTGGCGCAGAAGGCCTACGGCGCGTGGGGCGAGAAGAACATGTACGGCAAGACCGTCGAGGGGACGCTGCGCAGCACCTTCCTGATCGACCCCGACGGAGACATCGACAGCGTGTGGACCTCGGTGCGCGCGGCGGGCCACGCGGCGAAGGTGCTCGAGGCGGTGCGCGAGTCGAAGTCGACGGGTTGACCGGCGCGCGAGGAGCGTGGATAACCGCCACCCCCGCGCGCTTCAGCGGGGGAGCGCCCTCATAGCTCAGTGGATAGAGCAGCGGCTTCCTAAGCCGAAGGTCGCAGGTTCGATCCCTGCTGAGGGTACCGAGACGGGGCGCCCTGACCCTTGTGCGCGCGGCGCGCTCGGGTAGCGTCGAGCGGAATGTCGAACGAGCAGAGCGGGCGCGGCGTCGCCTACGGTCTCGGGGTGACCGCGGCCGTGGCGTGCCTGTCGTGGGGGCTGAGCGGGTGCATGGCGACCTACCTCCGGGCGCGCATGAGCACGCTGCAGCACATCAACGAGGCGTCCAGCGTCGTGGTGGTGTCGGCCTCCCCTGAAGACGTGATGCGCCGCGTGAGCTCGGCCCTCGCGCAGCACGGGGCCGCGCCGACCGAGATGGGGCGCAGCCTCGCGGGGGGCGCGCTGTTCATCTACCGTGCTCCGCGCCCGACGCCCGCGGTGGCGACCTCGACGGGGTACGTGGGCGTGGGGTCCGCGTACTTCGTGCGCCTGCGCGACACATCCAACGGCGTCGAGGTGATGCTGGTGGGCAAGCCCACGCTCAACGGCGTCGACCTCTGCTCTGACTCCGACCGGCTCTTCGTCGAGTTCAGCTACCGCTGCCTCGACTCGTCGCTCACCGACGACTCCGCGGTGTGGCCGCACGTCACCGGGCGCGAAGAGGTCGAGGTGGTGCGCGGCGTCCTCGCGAGCCTCGCGCAGCCCCCGGCCCCGCCCGCGACGCCCACCACGACCACGCCCACGCAGGGCGGGTCGAGCGTGGTCACCTTCTGAGCGTCACCGCGGCGCTCTCAGCCGAAGTGAAAGCCCGACACGCGCGCGGTGAGCACGTCCCCGGTCCACCCGACGCGGCCGCGGTCTTCGCCCGCCGCGCCGGCCACCACCATCAGCGGGAGCAGGTGCTCCTCCCGCGGGTGGGAGTAGCGGGCCGACGGGGCCGTCGACCAGCGCTCGAGCCTCGCGTCGCGCTCCGCCGCGGGCAGGGCCACGGTCTCGGCCAGCCAGCGGTCGAACTCCTGCGAGGGCTCGTTCACCGCGCCTCCGCCCCGGAAGGCCCGCATGTTGTGGAAGCTCATCCCGCTGCCGAGGATGAACACGCCCTCATCGCGCAGCGGCGCGAGGGCGCGGCCGATGGCGATGTGCCTCGCGGGGTCGAGGCCCTCCTGCAGCGAGAGCTGGATGGTCGGCACCTCGGCCTCGGGCCAGGTGAGCTTCATCGGCACGAAGGCTCCGTGGTCGAAGCCGCGCTCCGACGACTCGGCGGTCGTGATGCCCGCGCCCCCGAGGAGCGAGCGCACCCGCGCCGCGAGGGCGGGGCTCCCCGGCGCGGGCCAGGTGAGCGTGTAGGCCTCGGGAGGGAAGCCGTAGTAGTCGAAGAGCATGGGCGGGCGCGCCGCGGTCATCACCGTGGGCGAGGGCTCCTCCCAGTGGGCGGAGATCATCAGCACGGCCTCGGGGCGCCGCGCGGGGAGGTCCTTGAGCGAGCGGAGGTAGTCCGCGAGGGAGCGGAGCTGCGCGGGGTCGCCCAGGGGCATGTCGACGAAGGGCCAGGGCCCACCGCCGTGAGGGAGGTACACGACGGGCATTCGGGCTTGCGCGGTGTTCATGGGGCGGGCCTCGTGTCGAGGGCGCGGCCGCTCGGCGGTGCACCCGGGGAGCGCTGCGAGGGTGGCGCCGCCGAGAACGGCGAGGGCGCCGCGCCGGGTGAGGGTGTCGTCGTCGCGGTCTCGCATCGTCGAGCCAGGGTGGCGGCGCGCCCCCCGCGCCGCAAGCGGGGAGGGCGGAACGATCCGTTGCCCCGCGCGCAACCGTCGGGGCGATGACACACGCCCTCAGCCCCTCGGCCCCTCGACCTCGCCCGCGTGGACGCTCACTCGCTCCCCCGTCGGCAGGCGCAGCACCAGGGCGCCGTCGTCGTCGATGTCCTCGGCCACGCCTGAGCGCCCCGCGAGGGAGACCGCTCGCCCGAGCGTCTCGCAGCGCGCGCGCAGCTCGTCGCGGAGCGCGTCGAAGCCCGACTCCAGCGCCTCGACCCTGCGCTCGACCGCGACGCAGAGCGACGCCAGCACCGCCGCGCGAGACACCGCCGCGCCGCGCTCCGCCTCGACGCTGGTGGCGATGCCTCTCACCGCCTCGGGGGCGTCGCCCTTCACGTTCACCCCCACGCCCAGCACCACCCACGCGAGGGCGTCGCCGCGCAGCCCTCCCTCGACGAGCACCCCGGAGAGCTTGCGCCCGTCGACGCGGACGTCGTTGGGCCACTTCACCCGCGCGTGGGGGGCGCCGAGCGCGAGGTCGACCGCGTCGGCCACCGCGAGCCCCGCGGCGAGCGCGAGGCGCGGAGACTCCCGCGCCGAGAGCGAGGGCCGCAGCACGAAGGACACGTAGAGGTTCGAGCCCGGAGGAGACTCCCAGCGCCGCCCGCCGCGCCCGCGCCCCGCGAGCTGCTCGTCGGCGACGAGGGCCCAGCCGTGGGCGACGCCCTCGCGGGCCTTCTCCCTCGCGTCGTCGTTGGTCGAGCCCGTGCGCGCGACCAGCGCCGTGGGGTGGCCCACCGCGCGGGCGGGGCTCTGGAAGCCCCTCAGGTCGTCCACGCGCCGGTGACCTCGAGGTCGAGGCCGATGTCGATGGAGCGGTAGCCGTGGGTGAGCGAGCCCACCGAGATCACGTCGACGCCGAGCTCCGCCAGGGTCGCGATCCTCGCGAGCGAGACGCTCCCCGACGACTCCACCACGGGGCGCTTCGCGGCTCGGGCCACGCGCTGCATCGCCTCGCGGGTCATCGCGTCGTCGAAATTGTCGAGCATCAGCACGTCGACCCCCACCGCGAGGGCCTCGTCGAGCTCCTCGAAGGACTGCACCTCGCACTCCACCCGCATCGTGTGCGGCGCGTGCGCCCGCGCCCGCTCGACCGCCGCCCGCACGCCGCCGCAGACCGCCACGTGGTTGTCCTTGATGAGCACCGCGGCGCCGAGGTCGTTGCGGTGGTTGTGGCCGCCGCCCATGCGCACCGCGTAGCGCTCCAGCGCGCGCAGCCCGGGGGTGGTCTTGCGCGTGTCGGTCACCCGCGTCGCGAGCCCCTCGGGCACGGCCCTCACGAAGTCCCTCGTGCGCGTCGCGACGCCGCACATCCTCTGGAGGAGGTTGAGCGCGCTGCGCTCCCCCGTGAGCACCCCGTGCGCGGGGCCCTCGACCTCCGCCGCGACGGCGCCCGCCTCGAGGTGGTCTCCGTCGCTCACCAGGGCCGAGAAGCGCACCGCCGGGTCGACCCTCGCGAAGACCGCGGCGGCGACGCCCAGGCCCGCGACCACCGTGGGCTCCCGCGCGCTGAAGCGCCCCCGGGCGACGGCGTCGCGAGGGATCACCGCGCGGGTCGTGACGTCCCCCGACGCGAGGTCTTCGGCGAGGGCGACGTCGATGACGCGCGCGACCTCGAGGGGCGACAGCTCCGCGGGCGAGGGGAGGAGCGGCTTCGTCATGCGCCGCTGTCTAACACCCCGCGCGCTACTCGGTCACCACGAGGGTGAAGCAGAACTGCCGCGCGCCCGCGTTCGGCGTGGTGATCCGCACCGTGGCGGTCGCCGGGGCGCTCGGGACCGCGAGGCTGTACGGGGTCATCCCCTTGCGGTTGCGCGCGACCACCGTGCGCTCCACCGCGGGGAGGCCTTCGGGCTGCCAACGCACGGCCATCGTCACGTCAGCCCCGGTCGGGAAGTACCCCGCGTCGTCGACCCCCACCGCGCCCACCACGGCCCGCCCCGCGGGGATCGGGCCCATCGTGAACACCAGCGCGCCGTCGGCCTGGGGGTGAGCGTAGAGGCAGCGCACCTCGACGCCGTCGAAGCGGTGAACCTCGGCGCGGGGCTGGTTCCAGTCGGGCCCGTGGCACACGAGACGGCCGTTGGTCGCGGGGCAGGGGCCGGCGTCTTCGCCGCCCTCGCGCGTGGCCTGCACCGCGCGGCCGACCTCCGCGGTCGCCTCCCACGCCACCCGCGAGAGCCCCGCGCGCGCGAGCTCCCAGGAGAACACCTTGCCCTCGGGGTCGAACGCCCTCCCCGCGCCGAAGCGCGCGAGGTACGGCGCCATCGCCGCGGGGCGGTCGGCCATCACCCACAGCCGCTCGAAGGGGCGAAGGTCGTTCAGCGGCGGCGCGCCGTACACCGCGGGCACCGGGCGCATCAGCGAGAGGAGCTCCGGGGCTTCTTCGGTGAAGACGATCAGGTCACGAGGAGACGCGCGGGCCCGCACGCCGCGCGCGAGGGCGCGCCTCGGGTCGGCGCGGTCACGCAC
>JAEYZO010000971.1 GCA_023428035.1 Pseudomonadota bacterium
GCTCCGACCACACCGGGACCACCTTCACCCTGAGCCTGCCGCGGCCGCGCGTCGCCCGGCCCAGCCCGACTCCGACGCCATGAACTTCGTCTCCTACGACGCCCCCATCGACCTCTCGAACTGCGACCGGGAGCCCATCCACATCCCGGGGCAGGTGCAGGCCCACGGCGCGCTCCTCGCGCTCGACCGCGCGACGCTCACGGTCACCCAGGTGAGCGACAACACCGCGCAGTACCTCGGCCTCGCGCCCGCGGCGCTCCTGGGCGCTCCCCTCGCGTCGCTCCTCGACCCGCTCGACCTCGCGGCGGTGCAGCGCGCGGTGACCGGGGGCTCAGACCACGCCCCCGCCCACGCCTTCTGCGGGCGCGTGGGCGAGGGGGCCGGCCTCGACGTGATCGCGCACCGAGACGGGCCGGTGGTGATCGTCGAGGTCGAGCCCGCGCACCGCAGCGACCTCGTCGCGCCAGACTTCTACGACTTCGCCTCGCGCACCATCGCCTCGCTCCAGGGCGCGCCGAGCACCCTGGCCTACTGCCAGATGCTCACCGAGGCGATCCACGGGCTCACGGGCTACGACCGGGTGATGGTCTACCGCTTCGACGACGACTGGTCGGGGCACGTCGTCGCCGAGACCATGAGCCCAGGAAAGGGACTCTCGCCCTTCCTCGACCTGCACTACCCCGCGAGCGACATCCCCGCGCAGGCCCGCGCGCTGTTCCTGAAGAACACCGTGCGGATGCTCCCCGACGCGCTCTACACCCCCGCGCGGCTGGTGCCCGAGCTGAACCCCACCACCGGCGCGCCCCTCGACCTGTCGCACGGGTTCCTGCGCGGCGCGTCGCAGATGTACACGGAGTACCTGGTGAACATGGGGGTGCGCGCGTCGCTCACCCTCGCGCTCACCGACCGCGACCGGCTGTGGGGACTGGTGGCCTGCCACCACTACGACGTCCGGAGGGTGTCGTACGGGGTGCGGGGGGTGGGCTCGCTCCTGGGGCGGGTGGCGTCGCTGCAGATCACTGACAAGGTCCACGCCGACGAGGCCGAGTACCGCGGGAGGATCCAGGGCGCCCACGCGGCCATCGTCGAGGCCCTCGCGGCGGGCGGCGACGTGGCGGTCACCCTCGCGCGCGCGGCGGGCACGCTCCGGGGTTTCGTCGCGTCGAGGGGCGTGGCGGTGGTCACCCGCGGGGGGGTGAGCGTGGAGGGGGCGGCGCCGCCGGAGGTGCACCTGCGGAGGCTGGCGAGCCTGTGGTCGGGCACCGCCCGCGGCGAGGTGGTGGCCACGGAGCGCCTCGCGGAGCTGTACCCCGAGGCGAGGGCCTTCATCGACGTCGCGTGCGGGGCGCTGGCGGTGCCGCTGTCGTCCGAGGGCGAGTACGCGATGTGGTTCCGCCCCGAGGTGACGCGCACGGTGAAGTGGGCGGGCGATCCCCACAAGCCCGTGACGGTGGGCCCCATGGGCGACCGGCTCACGCCGCGAAAGTCCTTCGAGCTCTGGGTCGAGACCGTGAAAGACGCCTCGGCCCCGTGGACGCGCCTGGAGGTCGACGCCGCGAAGCGTCTCCGCACGTCGATCACCGAGCTGTTGCTCCGGCGGAGCCAGGAGCTCGAGCGGCTCAACACCGAGCTGGCGCGGAGCAACCAGGAGCTCGACGCCTTCGCCTACGCGGCCTCCCACGACCTGAAGGAGCCCCTGCGCGGGATCTACAACTACGCGGAGTTCCTGCGCCGCGACGCGGGCCCGAGGCTGGAGGGCGACGACCTCAAGAAGCTCGACGGGATCGTTCGGCTCAGCCACCGGATGCAGGGGTTGATCTCGTCGCTCCTGGAGTACTCGCGGCTCGGGCGAGGCGAGGCGAGGCTCGAGTCGGTGGAGCTCGGCGCGCTGCTCGCGGGGGTGGTGGAGTCCTTCGCGACGCAGGCGCAGGAGAAGCGCGCGCGGTTGACCGTGTCGCCCAGGATGCCCACGGTGCGGGGAGTGCCGAGGTTCTTCGAGCAGGTGTTCGCGAACCTGGTCTCGAACGCGCTGAAGTACAACGACAAGGCCGAGCCCGAGGTCGAGGTGGGGGTGGTCCCCGCGGGGAGCGCGGCCTTCCCGCGGCGCGCGCTGGGGGCTCCCTACGCGTACTTCGTGAGGGACAACGGCATCGGGATCGCGGAGCGCCACTACGAGACGGTCTTCAGGATCTTCAAGCGCCTGCACCCGGCCGACCGCTACGGCGGAGGTGCCGGGGCGGGCATGACGATCGTGAAGAAGCTGGTCGAGAGGATGGGGGGTGAGGTCTGGATCGAGTCCGAGGTCGGCAAAGGCTCGACGGTGTGGTTCACTGCACCGGGTGAGCCGGAGGTAGGGCCATGAACCGAGAGATCCTCGTGGTCGAAGACAGCGACGACGACTTCGAGTCGTTCCGTCGAACCTGCGACGCGGTGGGCTTCAAGGGGGCGGTGCGGAGGTTCTGCGACGGCGACGAGGCCCTGGAGTACCTGCAGTCGTTGGCGAGCGACGGCGGGGCTCGGGCGGCGGCGCCGGCGCTGATCGTGCTCGACCTGAACCTCGCGGGCACCGACGGCCGCGAGGTGCTCGAGCGGGTGAAGGCCCACCCGGTGCTCAAGGTGATCCCGGTGGTGGTCTACACGACCTCGTCGAACGAGGGCGACGTGGCCTTCTGCTACCGCAACCACGCGAACGGCTACCAGCTCAAGCCGATGGACGTCGACAAGCTGGAGTCCGACGTGCGGGCGATGGTGCAGTACTGGTTCTCCGCCGCGCTGCTGCCGACGTCCACCGCGGCGTAGGGGCTGCGGTACTCTCCTGCGCGATGAAGGTCCACCACGTCGACTGCGCGACGATGTGCCCGGCGTCGCGCCGGATGATCAACGGCGACGGGTCGTTCTTCGAGCGCGGCTCGATGGTCGCCCACTGCCTCATCGTCGAGACCGACGCCCACGGGCTGGCGCTCGTCGACACGGGGATCGGCGCCGACGACCTGCGTGACCCCGCGGGGCGCCTCGGCGGCCCCTTCGTCGCCTTCGTCGGGATCAACAAGCGCCCCACCACCACCGCCAGGGAGCACATCAAGCGCCTGGGCTACGACCCGAAGGACGTGCGGAACATCCTCGTGACGCACCTCGACCTCGACCACGCTGGGGGGCTGCCCGACTTCCCCGAGGCGACGGTGCACCTGCACGCGCGGGAGAAAGAAGCGGCCCTCGCCCCGACGTGGAGGGAGCGCGAGCGCTACCGGGCGTGCCACTTCGCGCACGGGCCGAGGTGGGCTACCTACGACGCCGAGGGAGAGCCCTGGATGGGCTTCGGCGCGGTGAGGGACCTCCCGGGGTTGCCGCCGGAGATCCTCGCGGTGCCGCTGCGCGGGCACACCCGAGGCCACTCGTGCATCGCGGTGCAGAGCGAGGGCAAGTGGCTCCTCCACGCGGGCGACGCGTTCTTTCACCGGAGCGTGATCGACCCGAGCGAGGGGCCGATGCCCGCGGGGCTCAAGGGCTTCGAGGCGCTCGTCGCGATGGACGGCGAGCGGGTGAAGCAGAACCACCGGAGGCTGCGGGAGCTGGCGGGGGGTCACCGCGACGAGGTCACGGTGTTCTGCGCGCACGACCCGGTGCAGTTCGCGCGGCTGGGAGGGGCGTAGCAGGGGCGGGCCTCCCCTCCGCCGCGGGCGCAGCGGAGGGGCGTCGCTCGTAGCGGTCAGCCCTCGGTGGGCTTGTCGCTCGCGGGCTTGTCGCTCGCGGGCTTCGCCTCGGCCTTCTTGGCCTCGGCCTTCTTGGCGGCCTCGCGGGCGCGCTTCGCCTTGGCCTTGCCGTCGATGATCCGCTCGGCGTGGGAGTCGGCGTAGCGG
>JAEYZO010000979.1 GCA_023428035.1 Pseudomonadota bacterium
TGAGCGAGTCGTGTGCGCATTGCGCGAGACGATTCAGGTGATGGGCCTAATCGACCGTGCGATCGAACTACACGGTGGCTGGCCCGGTGCGTTCGTTTCAAAGGTACACGCGTCATGAGCGACCCGGCGGCGTGGGCGATCGACATCGGCCTCGTGACTGACTTCGCGTCGGACGCAGTCGGCCCCGCGCAACTCTCGCTGCCCTCAAGACTCCAACTTGAAACCGGCGCGCTCGTCGCGCTCATGGACATGGGCCGATGCTGTGGCCTCGGAATCGTTCGCGACCAGGCGCTGGTCATCTTGCCTGTGAGCTTCGAGCCTAACCTGCTTGTCAGCCCACAGTACGAGCCGCTGGCGCTGCAACCCGGGGACCGCGCCAAGCTCTTCGGGGGCGACGAGACCCACCTTCGCCGAGTCCTTGGCTCAATCTCCGTCGCCCCGGCGGCGCACGCCGTCGAGGCCAAGCCGTCGGCTGCCGCGACCGACACGCGCTATTGGAAGGTCGCCCCCGGTCGTAACGGCGTCGCGTGGCCCGACTGGCGGCAGCGAGGCATCGCGGCGATCGGCTGGCCAGGCCTCGGCGACATTTCCGCGCTGTCTGAGGCCGACTTTCAGACGCGCTCGCGGAACAAGTACGGCACGGAGAAGCGCAGCGCAGGGCCATATCAAGTGTGGCTGTTCCGCGCTATTCAACCCGGGGATCGCGTCATCGCCAACAACGGGAGAACCTCGATTCTCGGCGTCGGCACCGTCACCGAGGGATACCGTTATCGGCCCGGCGAGCACACCGTCGAGGGCGAGGACTTCCCGCACCAGATCAAGGTGAAGTGGGACGACACCACCACGCGCGACATCCAGGACCAAGCCGACTGGACGCGTACACTGCGCGAACTGCCGCGGGAGATGTTTGAGACGCTCGTCGGCGGTAGTGGGGCCGTACCGTACTCGGTCACCGACCCGAGCAACATCATCCTCTACGGACCGCCCGGCACCGGGAAGACGTACAACGTGCGAAGGCGCGCCCTCGAGCTGTTGGGCGACGCGGCCGCCATCGATGCGCCGGACGACCACGTGCGGGCCGAGTGGGAGCGGCTGCGGCGGACGGGGCAGATCGTCTTCTGCACCTTCCACCAGGCCTTTGCCTACGAGGAGTTCGTTGAAGGCCTGCGCGCAATCACCAACGAGGACGGCGGCGTCGACTACAGGGTCGAGCCCGGCATCTTCAAGCGCATCGCCGCCACGGCAGCGCAGCGACGCAAGGACGCCTTTGTCCTCGTCATCGACGAGATCAACCGCGCCAACATTGCTCGCGTCTTCGGCGAGCTGATCACGCTCCTCGAGCCCGACAAACGACTCGGCAACCCGAGCGAGCTGCGCGTGCAGCTCCCCTCGTCGAAGGAGTGGTTTAGTGTGCCCCCGAACCTGCACGTGCTTGGCACCATGAACACTGCCGATCGCTCCATCGCCTTGATGGACGTGGCGCTACGCCGCCGCTTCACCTTCGAGGAGATGATGCCCGACGCAGAGGTGCTGAACGACACGCTCGCCGAGGCGAGCGTCGACGAGGCAGTACGAAAGCTCGTCGTCGCGGTCTTCAAGAAGCTCAACGAGCGCCTGCGCTACCTCTACGACCGCGAGCACCAGATCGGTCACGCCTATTTCTTCGGCGTGCGATCGCTCGCGGATCTACGAGCAGTCTTCGCGGAGCGCGTCCTCCCCCTCTTGCAGGAGTACTTCTACGGCCAGTGGGACAAGGTCGCGCTGACCCTCGGTTACCCGCTCAAGGACGAGGGCTCGCCCAAGGAACTGCGCGGCGAGAAGAGTGAGAAGGGGACGTTCCTCACTTCCCGCAATCTCGACGAGGAGGCGGTGCTCGGCTTCGACCACGACGATTACGTCGACCAGATCGCTTGGGACGTTCACCCAGCCTTCCGCCCCCGCGGCAAGGCTGCCGACACGTGGTTGAAGCAAGCCTTCGACGAGCTCGTCGGCAAGTCGGGGAGCTGATGCTGCGGGTGGCCGTCCTCGAGCGTGGCCGCCTCGTGCGCGGCAACTCCGACGCGGAGAGCGGCGAGGTCGGGACGCCCGCCCGGCGTGTGCTGCCCCCGCGGCTCTACGACCGGCTCCTCCGCAGCGAGGCGCAGAGAGAAGACCGCGGCGAGAGGGACGTCTTCCGCTGGCGGCGCGACCATTGTCTGGTCGGGCCATGGGTCGGCGTGATCCAGGTCCCCGGTCTGCAGCTCGAGATCCTGCCCAAGATCGACGACAGCGCGTCTCCGGAGAACGACGCGGAGGTCTGCGACACCCGCTGCAACCTCATGGAGATGCTCCTCCGCGGCGGCCTCGGCGCCGTGCGCGCACGAGGCATCGCCGACCTCGCGCTCAAGCGCGGGAGCCTCCACGACCAGCTCGTCGACGCCTTCCTCGACCGCGCGCTCTTCGAGCTGCGGCGCGGGCTCGATCGAGGCTACGTCGCGGAGGAGGACAACCTCACCGTGCTCCGCGGCAAGCTCGTGCTCGCGCGCCACATCGCCCTCAACGCCGCGCAGAGGCACCGCTTCTACTGCCGCCATGACGTACTGAGCGAGGCCACCCTGATCTCGCTGCGTGTGAAGCAGGCGTGCCGTGTGCTCGCCGCCCGTGCCCTGCCGGCGTCGGTACTCGTGAAGTGCCAGCAGGTGCTCACCCTGCTCGACGAGGTGCCCGACCTGCCCTTCCGCCACCGCGAGCCAGACCCGGTGTTCACGCGTCAGAACGAACGCTTCGCCGACATCTTCAGCTTCGCCAGCATGGTCCTCGATGGTCAGGCGCCAGACGCGCGGAGGGGCGAGGTCGAGACCTTCTCCCTGCTCTTCGACATGGAGCAGGTCTTCGAGCGGTACATCGCCGCCTTCCTTGCGACCGAGGTGATGCCCCGCATCAAGGACGCGACGCTGCACCCACAGGCGAAGGGCAAGCGCGCTCATCTGTACGAGCACGAGGGTGAGAAGGTGCTGCACATGGCGCCGGATCTCCTGCTCATCCACGAGGTCGTGGGCTTGAAGAGGACGCTGATCGTCGACACGAAATGGAAGCGCCTCTCCGAGAAGGACGGCGGCCGCCCGAGCCGTGCGGACCTCTACCAGCTCTACGCCTACCTGCACCGCTTCGACTGCGACCGCGCCTACCTGCTGTACCCGAAGGTCGCCGGAATCTCACCCCGCGTCTTGCGCGCGTTCGGGCGCGCCGACGCGCACGTCGGCACCGTGGGCGTACGCTTCGTCGACCTGAACCGACGACTGTGGACGCGCGAGGGCAAGGACGCGCTCGCGAAGGAGCTGGAGGAGATCGTTCGCGACGGCCTTCTCCCCACCGCGCCGACCACTGCGGAGAGCTGGGGATGTTGGTGACGGAGTTCCACATGCGATCCTCCTTCGACGCGCTCGTCGAACGTCTCCTCGCGTCGCATACGTCGCTAACCGAGCGCGAGCTTCTGCAGGCCACGCACTGGAACCTCGGCGAAGACGCCCGGCTCCGCGAAGACCTGCGCTTCCGCGAGACACCCTGGGGGCGCTGGATGCTCGCAGAGGACCTCGTCGCCAACGACGCCATCTACCGCTGGCTGCACGCCCAGCGGCGCGGTGCGGTGGCCCTCGACGAGGCCCTCACGCGCGCGGCCGACCTCTTCGGACGGCGCTGCGTGTTCTGCATCGACGACCCTCGCTTCGTCCTCCGCGGCGACGACGTGCACCTCTCGGCGAACGAGCTCTCCCGCCGACCAGTGATCGACACCGAGGTCGGCGAGCTCGAGAAGTACATCACGCACCTCCCGCTCCACAGCCTGAGGGCCGCGGCGGCGTCAGAGCCCGCGGGAGAGTGGGGGCCTCGCGCGCAGGAGCAGGTGATCGAGACGCTGGGCTGGGTGCGAGTGTCCCTCGACGATCGCCGCCTCAACGACAAGATGTTCATCGCCGAGATCGAGGGTCACAGCATGGACGACGGCCGGAGCGGTCTCGTCGACGGTGGCTACGCGGTCTTCGAGCTGTGGCCCTCGGGCACCAGGCAGCACCTGAATGTCCTCGTACGCGGCGCCTTCCGCGACCCCGAGACGGGGAGCTACGCGGTGAAGAAGTTCGTCGCCGACGCGCGCGACGCGGAGGGACGCCACCACAAGGTCTCGCTCGTCTCGCTGAACCCGGACAAGGAACGCTTCCCCGACATCGAGCTCACGGCGACGGAGGACGACGCCGTGACGGTCGTCGCGAAGGTCGTCCAGGCGCTCGACGTGGACGACTACGCGCGTCGCCCGAAGCCACGTCGCCGTGTCGGTCGTCGCGACCTCACCGGTCCAGACGGCGTGGAGGAACAGTCCCTCCGCCTCGGTCGCCGCCTCGCGGCGTTCTTCGACGGGGCCGCTCCCGTACAGGACGACGACGCGATCGAGACGGGGGAGTCGGGCTGGCAGACACGCCTTGTGTGCCTTGAACTGGGTGCGGGCGGGCTGCACATGGAGTTCGGTCCGCTCGACGGATTGCCCCCCTTCGTGAAGAAGCTGCGGGCGGTGGGCTCCGACGGTTGGAAGGAGGAGCTGCTCGCCGCCAACGTTCGGCAGAGGCCCAGCCAGGTGCGCGTGCGTCCCGCGACGGGTCCCTGGCGATGGGAGGCCGTCGGCTTCGAGGAGGAGCAGGACCTCGGCCTCGAAAAGCTCGCGCTCGACGCGCTCGGTACGAACACGGTCACGGTGTTCCGGGTCGACGCCGACGGCATCGGCCAGCGGGTGAAGGGCCCGACGCTCTCGCTGGGTCAGGCCTACCGCCTCTTGCTCCCGCCCGGCGTCGGCGACGAATCGCTCGGAGACGTGCTCGACGACGGCCCCGGCGGTGGATGGAGGCTGTGGTCGATCGACCTCGGGATGCCGGTGCTCCCCATGACGCGCCAGTCGCTGACCTCGCTGGGGCTCGACGTTGGCGAGGCCTCACTGCGCCTCGAATGGGCGCTCACGTCGGCTGCCGCGTGGCGCACGAACGCTCGCGGAGAGAGCTGCCCCGTGTTCGAGCTCGGCACAGAGGTGGTCGTGGGGGTGAGCGGCGTCGAGGTCGACGAGGACGAGGCCGTGGTGCTCTTCCTCCGCGGCCCGGCGAGCACCGAGCGACTGGCGCTGACCGGCGATAGGATCGTCTCGCTCGGCGAGCCCGCAGCGGGCCGCTGGGCGTGCGCGCTGCTGCACTCACGCACCAGCGTGCAGTCCGCGACCTTGCTTTTCGAAGTCGCCGAGGACTCGCTCGAGCATGTCGCAGCGTCGTGCTCCGCGGTCGCCCACAGCGGCTTGGCCTCGTTCGAAGCGGCGGCGCCGCCTGGGTGGCCCGTCACGCTGCGCTGGTGCGTCTTCGCCGCCTACGAGGAGCTGCTGGCGACCGTCCACGGCAACGAAGACGGTACGGTACCGGTCGACGGCGTCGCGTCGATCATCGAAGCCCGCGCCGCGCGGGCCCGCCTTGCCGACCTCATCGTCGACTTCGCTGAGCTGGGGCGCCGCGTGCTTCCCCACGACGGCCGCGCGTTGTTGAGTCACGTGCGCGAGCAGCTCACGGACCTCTGTCAAAAACGCTTCGGACTCGTACAGAGCCGCAAGGGCGCGTGGCTTCAGCTCAGGAAGCCGTGGTTTGAGCCCGTCACTGAGCTCTTTGGCTACCGGCTCGAGGACACAACGCTACTCGCCGACGTCGAGGCTCCGCACGACCTCACTGCCTGGGTCCTCACGGTCGACGAGCGCACGTTGGGCAGCATCACGCGCTCACCCTCGCGCGTCCTCGTGCTCACCACGGACCTCGATGCCGTGCTGCGTGACCACCGCATGTGGATCGACAGCGCGTGCTCGGCAGCGAAGGTGCGTGACGCCATCATCACCGATGGCGCTCGCTGGACGACACACCGCAAGGGGAACCAGCAACTCAAGCAGCAGGTGTGGAGCCTCGAGCACACCGTCGGCCTTGGCAGCATCGACGAGATGCTCGGCGATCTCGCGGAGGGTCTGTGATGGCCCCCTCGAACTACGCCGCCATCGGCGACGAAAACCGAACGCGCTACGGGACCGACATCGGCCGCATCGGCCCGATGCTGCTCGCTGACCGCTACGACGACCGCACGCACTTCATCTTCGAGCTGCTCCAGAACGCCGAGGACGCCCTCGGTCGACGCGGAGACGCGGGTGGGCGTCGTAGCGTCACGTTCACGCTGTCGCCCGGCCGACTGAAGCTCTCGCACTTCGGTAGGCCGTTTGACGACGCTGACGTGCGCGGCGTCTGCGGTATCGCGCAGAGCACGAAGGACCAGCACTCCATCGGCCGCTTCGGCATCGGCTTCAAGTCGGTGTACACGTTCACGGATCGCCCTGAGATTCACTCGGGCGATGAAGATTTCGCTATCGAGAACTACGTCCAGCCGAAGGCTGTAGCGTCGCCGACGCGCTCCGTTGGCGAGACGCAGATCATCCTGCCCCTCAAGTCAGACGACAGCGGCGCGGAACAGGAGATCGCCAATGGCTTCCAGCGCCTTGGCCCTGGCGCGCTGCTATTCCTTCGCCATATCGACGAGATCAACTGGAGCATCGAGGGTGGTGCGTCCGGCCTCTACATGCGGAGCGCCCCAGAGGCTCTCGCAGCGAACGTCCACCGCATCAAAGTGATCGGCCAGGAGACCGGCAAGCCCGAGGTCGACCAGAACTGGCTGGTGTTCCATCGCGACGTGTCCTCGACCGCCGGAGAGAAGGTCGGTCGCGTAGAGATCGCCTTCTCGCTCGCGTCCACCAGGGACGAAACCGGGCGGTGGGCGGTGCAGCCGCTCGCGGCGTCGCATCTCGTGGTCTTCTTCCCCACGGTCGTCTCGACGAGCCTTGGATTTCTTGTGCAGGGTCCGTATCGCACCACGCCCAGCCGCGACAACGTTCCGCGCAACGACCCGTGGAACCAACAGCTCGTGCAGGAGACGGCCGGCTTGCTAGTGGAGGCCGTTCGCTGGCTTCGCGACCACGGGATTCTCGACGCCTCGGCGCTGCGCTGCCTCCCGATGGACCGAGCCAAGTTCCCCGAGGGTGCGATGTTCGCGCCATGCTTCGAGGCAGTGCGCGAGGCCTTCTTAGAAGAGGCGTTGCTCCCATGCTTGGACGGCGGCCACGTCACCGCCGCACAGGCAAGGCTGGCACGTACGCAGGAGCTGCGAGAACTGTTCAGCGCCGAGCAGCTTGAGGAGTTGTTCGACACTGAGGGGTGCGCGTGGCTCACTAACGACATCACGCAGGACCGGGCACCTGAGCTTCGCACGTACCTGCTGCGGGAGCTTCAGGTTCCAGAAATCACGCCTGAAACGATAGTCGTGAAGCTGGACAAGGCGTTCCTCGAAGCCCAGCCCGACGAGTGGCTGGCGCGCCTCTATGCCTTCTTGGGCGGACAGAGGGCGATCGCGGGCCGCTTCAATGTGCTTTTCTTGGTTCGCCTCGACGACGGAACGCACGTCGTCGCCCGCGAGAACGGAAAGTCGAACGCGTTCCTACCGAGCAATATCGAAACAGGCTTCCCGACGGTCCGCCGCGCCGTCTGCACGACCTCCGAGGCTCGTGGCTTTCTCATCTCGCTCGGGCTAACGGAGCCTGATCCGGTCGACGACGTCGTCTGGAACGTGTTGCCGAAGTACAGGGCACCGAGAGTCAACCTGACGTTCTATTCAGAGGACGTCAGGCGCATTGCGTCGGCGTTCAAGACGGACTCAAGTGCTCAGCGCGAGAAACTGCTTGGAGCACTACGGGAAACGTCGTTTGTCGTAGTAGTCGACGCTGGAACGCACAAGACATACGCAGCGAAGCCTGGCGAAGTCTACATCGCGACGGACCGTCTGAAGGCGTTGTTCGCCGGGGTCTCGGGCGTATTCGTCGTCGACGACAACCAGGAGTGCCTGCGTGGGGAGGCTGTACGCGAACTCCTCGTGGCTTGCGGCGCGAGCCGCTATCTGGCGCCGAAAGCGATATCGAGCACGCTGACCACGGCCGAGAAAGTACAACTGCGAAGAGACGCTGGGCTGGAGCGCGCGACGTGGGAGCATCAGCCCGAAGACTTCACGATTCGTGGACTCGGCGAGATTCTTCAAGCGCTTGAATCGCTCGCCCCCAACGATGCCAGAACACGGGCCGCAGTCCTCTGGGATGCGCTCGTAGACCTTGAGGGCCGTGGAACGTGGTCGTTCTCCGGGTCGTATCGCTGGGGCTACTCGCACGAACAGAAGGTCGCTCGCTTCGACGCGAACTTTGTTCGCGAGCTCAACGAAGCGAGTTGGGTGCCCGACGCCAGCGGGGACCTGGTGCGTCCCGCGCTCGTGATTTTCGAGAGCCTCGGCTGGAAGCCCAACCCGTTCCTCCAAAGCAAGATCGCGTTCAAGCCGCCGATCATCGACCAGCTCGCGAGGGAAGTCGGGATTGAGCCCGAGGCGCTCAACCTTCTGCGAAAGCTCGGCATCACCAGCGTCGCGGACCTGGCCCGCATCGGCATCGCCAACAAGCCTGCGGCTTCGTCGCGCGATGAAGCGGCAACCGAAGACGATGACGCGGCAGACCGCGGCGCCGCGACGGAGGCTGCGGATGTCGACGAAGACGCCCGCGATGATGCTGGCGCGGCCGAGGATGATGACGCTCTTGACGCCGACGAGGCGACTCCCTCAGAGGACAACGACGCGCCCGACTTGAGCGTGGCCGGCGCGGATGAGCTGACGACGAATGACACCAAAGGCGAAAGCGTCGCCGCAGAACTAACTGAGCCGTGCACCAACGGCGCTCGCCAACCTCGCTCAGCCAGCGGAGACCACCGTCCCCACGGGGCAGCACTCCCGGGCCAACGCAACATCACCGGCCAAGCGGGTCTTGACCAGCAGGGGAAGAGATTGGGACGTCGCTTGGCGTCGTTCTTCGATGGCGCGGCGCCCGACGCAGACGACGAAGACGCGAC